>DASPXQ010000001.1:0-5278 GCA_035637195.1 Thermoplasmata archaeon
CGCCGCACAAGCTCCTCTTGGGACGACGGGTGACCCGCGGGTTGGGCGCAGGTGCCTTGCCGCAGGTCGGCGAGGAGTCCGCGCGGGAAGCCGCCGACGAGATCCGCTCCGTCGTGCATGGCGCCGACATGATCTTCATCACGTGCGGCCTCGGGGGCGGCACTGGAACGGGCGGCGCGCCCGTCGTCGCGCAACTCGCGAAGGAGGCGGGCGCCCTGACGATTGCGATATGCACCTTCCCGTTCCGAGCGGAAGGAGCGATCCGCGCGGAGAACGCGGAATTCGGCTTGGAAAAGCTCCGGAGCTTCGCGGACACCGTCGTCGTGATTCCGAATGACAAACTCCTTGAACTCGTGCCGCGTCTCGCGTTGAACGCCGCGTTCAAGGTCGCGGACGACGTGCTGATGCGTGCGATCAAGGGGATTACCGAGGTCATCACGAAACCCGGCCTCGTGAACCTGGACTTCAACGACATCAAGACGATCATGAAAGGAGGCGGCGTGGCGATGATCGGACTCGGGGAGAGCGACCGCGACGACCGTTCGGAGGCGGCGATCGAAGAGGCGATCAACTCCCCCCTGATCGACGTCGACATCAGTCATGCGACCGGTGCCCTCGTGAACGTCACCGGAGGGAACGACATGAGCGTGGCCGAAGCGGAGAAGGTGTCCGAGATCGTCCAGGGCCGCATCGCGGCGAACGCCCGCATCATCTGGGGCGCGGCGGTCGACCCGAGCCTCGAGCACAAGCTCCGCGTCATGCTCATCTTGACCGGGGTGAAGTCGAAGCAGATCCTCGGACCCGGGGAGCACCTGCGGGCGCCCCAGGCCGGAGTCGACATCGTGCGGTGAGGACCATGGCGGACATCGTGGACAGGAGCTGGGAAGTCCAGCGGCGGATCGAGGAGCGGGTGAAGCGGCTCGGGAAAGGCCGGTTCGGCCGCGTCCTCAAGATGGCCCGCAAGCCGACGTCGGACGAGTACTCGAAGGTCGTCTTGATCACCGGGATCGGAATCGTCGCGATCGGCGCGCTCGGGTTCGTGATCTACCTCATCATGCGGTACGGGCCGGGCGCGATCCGCGGGCTCTTCGGGGTCGTGGGCTGATATGGGGCTGCTCGACGACCTCTCGAAGCGGGAGCCGAAGCCCGAACCCAAGCCCGAACCCGTCGCAGGCCATTACGGCGTCAAGCTCGACCTCAACGAGGAGAAAGCCACGCTGACCGCGGGGCAGACGCGGGAGTACGACGTCCTCTTGACGAACACCGGCACGGAGGACGACACGATCCGGATCAAGGTCGACCTGGTCTACAACTCGGAGCTGCCGGATCCACCGGAGTGGACGGTGAAGCTGTACGGCGTCGAGGACAAGGTGTGGGACGTCACCTACACGAAGATCACGGAAAAGGAGTTCATGCTCATCACGGACGGGCAGCGGGAGATCACCCTCACGGTCACGTGCCCGAAAGGCGCGCGCTACGGGGACCGCCTGAACGTCGTCGTGAACGCGATCTCGAAAGGAGACCCCGGCGCCTTCGATGCGAAGACGCTGAGTTTCAGCGCGCGCCAAGCGATCCTCGCGGTCAAGTCATCCATCGGCCATGAGCGCGCCGTCGCCGACGCCATCTACGCGAGGGCGAAGGCGAAGGACGTCGGGGTCTTCTCGATCCTCGTGCCGGCGAATTTCCGTGGTTACGTCTACGTCGAATCGATGAACCCCGACCGCCTCGAGGAGATCGTCCGCGGCCTGCGCCGGGCGCGCGGCGTCGTCAAGGGCGAGGGCGAGTCGACCGGCATCGGGTTCTCGGAGATCGAGGCGTACCTGACGCCGAAGCCGATAGTCAGCGGGATCATGGAAGGCGACATCGTCGAACTGGTCGCCGGTCCGTTCAAGGGCGAGAAGGCACGGGTCATGAAGATCGACGAGACGAAGGAGGAGATCACGGTCGAGCTGTTCGAGGCGATGGTCCGGATCCCCGTCACCGTGCGGGGCGACAGCGTTCGCGTGTTGCAAAAGGAAAAGGAACAAGAGAAGTGAGTCGTCGTCTCAAGACGTGGGAGGAGCGGAGCCGAAGATCCTCCACGCGGTCCACGCCTGCCACACGAGTGCGGCGTACACGACGACGTGCTCGAGCAGCCGGTTGCTCGTGGCGAGGAACGCGACCGCGGCGGCCACGGTGATCCCAGCGAGGTAGCCGCCCAAGGGTCGGAAGGTCGTGGACGCGTACATCGGAACCCCCGCCAACCCCGCGCTCACCGCAAGCAACAGGAAGAACACCGCGGACACGATCGTGTGCAGGCTGTATGGAGATCCTTCGGGGAAGATTCCCACGAAGATCAAGCCGACGGCCGATATGGGGAGGAGGACCTGCGCGACCCGTCCGGCTCGACCTCCGAGCGTGCGGCCCACGACGAACCCGAAGGGCGCGAAGAGGATCCCTCCGAGGATGTCGGCGGCGTTGAACGCCCACGGGGCCGGCGCGTTCGGGTTGCCGAGGTCGCTCAGGTAGCTCCCCGTGATCGTGTACGTGGGCGTCGCGGCGACGGCGACGAGGTAGAGGAGCGTCCAGATTGCGATCGCGGCGAATCCAAGGAGGCCGCCGGTTCGAGCGTTCAGCCTCATTCAAGGCTCGGATGGCACCGGGGCCGTTAAGGGCTTCGCTCGGCGATGCCACCACCGCGGCGAAACGTTTATGGCCCTCCCGCGGGTCAGGCCGTCAACGAGGTCGCTCCGTGGCCGAGAAGCTCAATGTGCTCGTCGACGGGGGCAAGGCGACGCCGGGCCCGCCGCTCGGACCTGCGCTCGGCCCGCTCGGCGTGAACATCGTTGAGATCATCAAGGCGATCAACGAGAAGACGAAGAGCTTCGAGGGGATGAAAGTCCCCGTCAGCCTCACCGTCGACTCGAAGACGAAAGCGTTCTCAATCGAGGTCGGCACACCGCCGACGTCCGCCCTGATCGTGAAGGAACTGAAGATCGAGAAGGGCTCTGGAGACGCCGGCAAGACGCGCGTCGGGAACCTCTCGCTTGCGCAGGCGATCAAGATCGCGAACATGAAGATGGACGCGATGCAGGGGAAGACGCTGAAAGCCCGCGTGCTCGAGGTCGTCGGCACGAGCGTGTCCATGGGCGTGACCGTCGAGGGAAAGCCCGCCAAAGAGCTCTCGAAGGAGATCAAGGCGGGAAAGTACGACAAGCAGCTCGCGGGCTGACCCGGCCCGTTCGAGGTCGGCGCGAAGACAATCGATGGTCTTCCACGGTGTCAAACTTCTCGGACTCGGAAATCCACGAGTCGATGCGGATTCCCCTCCAAACCCACAGCACCAACGTCGTCATCGCGGTTCCCACGACGTAGAGCGCAAATTGCTGATTGATCCACCAAAACTCCACGCGAATTGCGAGGCCGATCGCGTAGACCACCAAGAGGAAGACTCCGAGGACGAATCCCGCGGCGATCTCCCGGTCAAAGGCATCTCTTCGGCGGACCCGCCACCCCTTTTCGATCGGGCGGAAGACGACGCGGGGACGTGGCCGTCGTCGCCGCTTCCGGACACGGATCTCGATCGCGAGCCCGAGGTCGAAACCCAGGACGATCAAGAGGCCCACGGGACCCAAGAGCAAGGGCACCCCGACCTGCAGGACGAGGAACGCAAACGCGCCCAAGATCAGTGCGATCAGGAGGAAGGCGGAGAACGCCTTCGGATGCGAACTCTCGAGCCGGGATCTCATCGTCACCACGAGTCGGTCCCGGCGCCTAGAGGTTCGCCGCCGATTCCTTCGAGCCGTGCCTACTGGGCCTGCCGAAGCGCCTTGCGCGACCGAGGCTCCCTGAGATCCAAGAGCATCGCCTCGAGTTGGATCCGCACGAAGTCCATGTCGCCGATCCAGAGGCCCTGGAGCTTGTCCGTCACAAGATCGCCGTCCCGATAGAAGGAGTTCAGGATGAACACCTCCTCGTCGCTCGGGAACACGTACGTGTGCGCGAGCCGGGTCTTCGGCAACGGCCGCGTAGGGAAATGGAACTGGACCTGCATCATCCGCGAGAGGAGCCCGCCCAGCTCGGCGAGGTCCCCGCGATTGCCCTCGCTGAGCACGACGCGCACGGCGCGGCGCGAACGGCCGAGGGCGTCGAATAGAAGCCGCAAGATTTCCGGAGCGACCGGGAAGGGGCTCACGCAGAGAATCTGGCGGCCGCTCGAGAGGACGACCTCCCGCAGCTTGCGCCCGATCGACTCCGCTCCCTTATAGATCCAGAGATCCGTGTCCGCCTCACGGCCCTTGGCGACCGGCGTCTCTCGGAGGCTGCCAACGACCTCCGCGGCGGATTCGAGATTGTCCCCTCGCGCCTGACGAGCCTCCTCCGCGACGATCCGCGGCGCGCGTGCCCGGTAGCGGTTCGGCCGGTCCTGAGAGACCTCGACCCATCCTTTCGATTGGAGCGACTGCAAGATGCGGTAGACGGCGGGATACTGAACCCCGAGGTGCACGCTCACCTGTTGCGCCGTCGACACGCCACTCCGCAGGAGGCCGAGGTAAGCCCGCGCCTCCTTGCCCGTGAGCCCGAGCGTCTCCAAGGCCCGGGACGCGTCCTCCTCCGGCATCCAGTCCACCAGTGTCCGCCGCTACTAAAGGATTGTGCGCGTTATCAGCGTCGCGCTGATAACCCGAACCGGACCGTCGCCGTTCACGCGAACCGCTTATCTATCGAGAGACGGTTCCTCATCGGGGGAGAACCGTGACGCGAGTCTCGTTCGAGGATGGCATCATCTACTCGTTCCGACCGGACCTTGAGCCGATCATGACCGCGCGATCCGGCGAGACGGTCGAGTTCGTGTGCCAAGACGCCTGCGGCGGCCTCATCCGTTCGGAGAAGGACACGCTGGAATCGCTCGACCTGGACCGCGTGAACGGGGCGACGGGCCCCGTTCGAGTGATGGGCTCTCGCCCAGGGGACGCGCTCCGCGTGCTCATCCGCGGCATTCGGGTCGCCGCCACAGGGTTCCAGTCGATCGCGCCGAAGGTCGGCGTCCTCGGGGATGAAGTCTCGAGGGCGTCGACGAAGATCATCCCCATTCGCGACGGCAAGGCGGTGTTCTCGAAGTCCCTTCGCCTCCCGATCCGTCCCCACGTGGGCACAGTCGGCGTCGCGCCGGACGAAGGGAGCTGGACGACCTTCTACCCTGGAGACCACGGCGGCAACCTGGACACGAAGGAAATCGCGAAAGGCAACGCGGTCTACTTGCCCGTGTTCCAGCCCGGCGCACAGCTGGCGATGGGCG
>DASPXQ010000002.1:0-8296 GCA_035637195.1 Thermoplasmata archaeon
CACGGACGGCAACGCGCCGAACTCCGATGATGCGACCAAGCGGTTCGTCGACGCATTCATCACGATCGGTCCGTCCGGAGCGAACGAAGTCCGCACCGAGCACACGTTCACCGTCCATGTGGAGACCGACGACGGCTTCGGCGTCGATGACAACCTAGACGGTTCGACGTTCGACCCGCTAGAGGGAGCCGTGCCAGTGATTACCTTCCCCGGCGGAGTGCCTGGATTCGTCGACGCGTCCGATTGCGCGGACGGGACGAACGCCTTCGGAAATTGCGTGGTGACAATCAACTCGGAGGTGGGCGGCATCTTCACCGCCCACGCCTCGGTTACGGTCATGGTAGGCGGCGTACTCCTCGTGCGTTCGACCGACGGGACGTCGCCGAACTCGGGCGACGCGACCAAGCGATACGTCGACGCATTCATCGAGATCGGACCCAGCCAGGTGGATGAGATCAACGACTTGCACATCTTCACCGTCCACGTCGAACTGAACGACGGGACGGGCTTCGCTCCGTCCGCCGGAGCGATCGTGACGATCACGTGGGTCGGGCCTGAGCCCGACTTCGTGGACGCCAGCGACTGCGCAGACGGCACGGATGCATTCGGCGATTGCGACGTCGCGATCAGCTCGGCCGAGCCAGGCACGTTCACGGCGCACGCCTCCGTCGACCTCCTGTCCTTCGGGGTATCGTTGCACCGGGAGACCGATGGTGAGGGCCTGAACTCGGACGATGCGACCAAGGTGTTCGTCGATGCGTCCATCTCGATCACGCCCTCGGCGACGAACGAGGTCGGCACGGAGCACACGTTCACGGTGACCGTCAAGGAGAACTTCGGCGACGGCGCCGGCTACGTATCGGCGACGGACGGCCACGTCGACTTCACGCTGACGGATTCGAACGGCGCAACCTCCATCCTGAATGCGGGCGCGAGCACGTGCGACGATGCCGGCGACAACCTCGATTCCTCCGGTCAGTGCACGATCGTGTTCGTCTCGCTCAGCGCGGGCAAGGTCACGGGCCACGCGTCGATCACGCTGGACGTCTCCGGCGTCTCCCTGTCTCGAGAGACGGATGGCACCCACCTGAACTCCGGCGACGCGGTCAAGGTGTACGTCGACGCGTTCATCACCCTCAGTCCGCTCTTCGACACGAACGAGGTGAACGACGCGCACACGATCACGGTCCACGTCGAGATCGACGACGGACTCGGGATCGACTCCGATAGCGATGGATCGACCTTCGATCCGGCGGCGGGCGCCTTCCCCGTGATTTCGTTCGCGGGCACGCCGCCCGCGTTCGTCGACACCACGAGTTGCGACGCCGGCACGGACGCGAACGGGAACTGCGACGTGATCATCAATTCCGCGGCGGCCGGATTCTTCACGGTCCACGCGGCCGTGACGGTCGACGTCGGCGGCCTCTCGTTGTTCCGCGAGACCGGGACGGGCGGCTTCAACAGCCCGGATGCGGTCAAGGTGTACGTCGACGCGTTCATCGTACTGAGCCCGCTCGAGGCTGCGAACGAGGTGGACGCGGAGCACGTGATCACCGCGACCGTCATGCAGGACGACGGGCGGCCGGCGGCCGACCCCGACGGCGATGGCGTCGACGGATTCGGCGCGGCTCCGGACAACACGTTGGTCGAGTTCAGCTTCGCCTTCAACACGGCGGACGCGACGTTCGTCGGAGATGACTTCTGCTACACATTGGGCGGGAGCTGCTCCATCACGATCACGGCGAGCTCCGCAGGCACCGTGATCGTCCATGCGACGACCACGTTCGACGTCGGCGGCGTTTCCCTGACTCGGGCGACGGCCACCGGCGGCCAGAACAGCGAGAACGCGGTCAAGGTCTTCGTGGACGGGTACATCCTGATCGGTCCGGACGACACGAACGGGATCGGCGAGCTGCACACCTTCACGGTCCAGGTCTTCGTCGACTACGGCGGAGGCGTCGGTCCCCAGGCCGTCCCCGAGGGTACGCCCGTCACGGTGACCCTATCGGACGTCGGCGGCGCGCTCAACACGATCTCGAGCGACACATGTGCCTCCGTCGGAACATCGGGCGGGACCTGCACGGTCACGTTCACGTCCAACTTCGCGGGGACGGTCACGGGCCATGCGTCCGCGACCTTCACCGTCCTGGGCGTCACGTTGACGCGGGAGACGGACAACACCCACGGCAGCTCTGGTGACGCGACGAAGATCTTCATCGCGGGTGCGATCATCTGGCACAAGGTGGACAACGCGGGCCGGCCTTTGGGCGGCGCGACGTTCGCGGTCTGCCGGACGCTGACCCTTGACTCGTCGACGGATCCGGACACGATGGTCGACACGCCCGACGTGTGCTTCTCCGTCGTGGACGACGTGGACGGCATCGCCGGCGGGACGTTGGACGAAGACCCGGCACCCGGCGAGTTCTCCATGTCCGGGCTCGTGCTCGGGGAATACACGGTTCGGGAGGACATCGCCCCGCCCGGGTACGCCAAGGATCCCGACATCGTGACGGTCGACCTGACATTGGAGAACCCCACCGTTGAGATCCTCGAGCCGTTCCGCGACGCGAGGCCGAGTCTCAAGCTGACGTCGTTCGGGTACACAAACACCCCGACCGGCGTGCCCGATGACGGCGTCGTCTCCGGGACGACCGTGTATTCGTTCAGCGTGAAGAACTTCGGTGGCGCAGCCGCGCTGCTGGACCTGTCCTTCATGGTGAGCGTACCTGGTGGCGCCGGTAGCGGCACCGTGACGTACGGCGGATCGACCGGATCGGCGGGGGCGAGCAGCGAGCCCGCCCTCGGCGACGACTGCATCGCGTCGGGCTGCACGGTCACGTGGTCCGGCGTCCCGGTCGGAATCGGTGCCGAGGTCTCGTTCACCGTGACGATCGTGTACGACAACGCGGCGGACGGCACGCAGATCCAGGCCGATCTCGGCGCGACGTACACAGTGGACCCGAGCGACGGTTTCGTGCGGACGGCGTCCGGTGCGCCGGCGACGATCATCTTCACGATCCAAGAAGACTGATCGCCGAGAACGGGCGTGCGGGACCGCACGCCCACTCTTTCATTTTCGTTCCATTCGTCGAGCGGACGCGATCCGCCGATGTGGTTGAGGCGAGCTTAAGTAAGGTCGGTGGCGTATCCGGGAGGTGGGGAGGGGCGGCGGGTAGTCCCTGCCGCATCCGAGCGATGGCCTCGCGTCGCGCGATCCACGGTTGTTCGGTGTTGTGGCTGGCGGGACTGCTCGTCCTCTCCGTCCTTCTGGTCGACGCGCCTCGCGTCGCGGCTCCTTCCGGGACCCTGCAAACGGTCCTGACGGGCCTGCAATTTCCCACGGCCATCCGGTTCGCCCCGGACGGCCGGATCTTCCTCCTCGAACGGTTCAGCGGCAAGATTCGAATCGTCGAGAACGGCTCTCTTTTGCCGACGCCGTTCTACACCCTCGCAAACGTCGCGACGAACGGCGAGCAGGGGCTGCTCGGCCTCGCCCTCGATCCCGATTTCCCGACCGAGCCGTGGGTGTACGCGTACTACACCCTCAACGACGTGGCGAACGGCACCGTGTACAATCGGATCGTGCGCATCCATGCGAACGGCGACGTCGGGGATGCGCTTGAGATCCTCCTCGACCACATCCCTGCTGGCGATTTCCACAACGGCGGCGTGATCGGGTTCGCCCCGGACGAGACGCTCTTCGCCGTGGTCGGGGAGAACGGGTACCCGGCGAGGTCGCAGGACCTGCAATCGTTGAACGGCAAGGTGCTGCGGATGAACCGCAACGGTACCGTTCCGCTCGACAACCCGTTCGTCGGGGACCCGAACGCGAACCCCTACGTGTACACGTACGGCCACCGCAACATGTTCGGCCTCGCCTTCCACCCGGTCACGGGCCGCGCCTACGTCACGCAGAACGGCCCCAACTGCAACGACGAGATCAACCTGCTCGTCGCCGGAGGGAACTTCGGATGGGGCCCGCACCAGACGTGCGCGACGCCGCCCCCGCCGCCCAACAACACGAACCAGGACGGCCCGGACCCGATCCTCCCGCTGACGTGGTATATGTTCACCGTCGCGCCGACCAACGCCATCGTCTACGGCGGCCCGAACTTCACGGCGTGGCAGGGCGACCTGTTCTTCGGCGAATACAACACGGGCAAGCTACGTCGGCTGGACCTCGAGCCGCCCGCCTACGACGAGGTGGTCGGCGAGTCGGACGTCCTCACGGTCTTCGGTAGGATCGTCGCCGTCGAGGTCGGGCCGGACGGCGCGATCTGGTTCACCACAGAGACGACGCTCTATCGATTCTATGACACATCCCTAGCGCCGATCGCCTCGTTCACCCCTTCGCCGCTCCGTCCGCTCGTCAACGAGACGGTGACGTTCGACGCCTCCCTTTCGCGGGACCCGGACGGATCGATCGTCGCGTACGCGTGGGACTTCGGGGACGGCGCGACGGACGCCGGGGAGGTCGTGACCCATGCGTACGGATCGTACGGCTCCTACGACGTGATGCTCGCCGTCACGGACATCGACAACCTCACGAATACCTCGACGCGATCGATCCGCGTCCTGTCGCCGCCGACCGCATCCTTCGTCGTCGCCCCGTCGACACCGGACGCCGGGGCGATCGTGTCGTTCGACGCGTCTTCCTCGTCGGACGCGGATGGGACGATCGTGTATTACGGCTGGGACTTCGGCGACGCGTCTGGAGGATCGGGGGTGACCGTGACCCACGTCTACGTCGCGGAAGGCTCCTATCTCGTGACCCTCGTCGTCACGGATTCGGACGTCCTGCCAGGGACGGCCTCACGCTCGCTCATCGTGGGGCCGACGAACCAGCCGCCGGTGGCCTCGTTCACCGCGACGTCGGCCCGCGTGCTGCCCGGAGATGTCGTGCGGTTCGATGCGTCCGCGTCGTCGGATGCCGAAGGGCCGATCGCCTCGTACGCCTGGGATTTCGGCGATGGCGGGTTCGCGACGGGCACCGTCGTGAGCCACGTATACTCCGCGAAGGGCACGTACATCGTCACGCTGACCGTCGAGGACACGGACGGGGCCACGACCCAGCGCTCCACGGCGATCGTGGTGGGGAACCGCGCCCCCGTCCTCCAGTCCGTCGCGCCCCTCGGAGACGACGTCGCCGTGCTCCTTGGCATCGAATTGACGTTCCGCGTCGCCGCGGCGGATCCAGACGGGGACCCGCTCGCGATCACGTGGCGTCTCGACGGCGTCGTCGCCGCGACCGGAGCGGCATCGTTCGTGTTCCATGCGGCGCACGCCCGCGTCTACCGGCTGAACGTCACGGTCAGCGACGGGTCGGAAGCGACGTGGCACGAGTGGACGATCCGGGTGGAGGCCGAAGGCGGGGCGGCGTCGGGCGGCCTCGTCCCGGACCTCGCCCTAGTCGTCCTGATTGCGGCCCCGGTCGTTGCCGTCCTGGTCGGTCTCTTGTTGTGGCTCCGACGCCGTTCCACCCGCTGAAAGGATGGCGGGCTCACGCGCGCGGCTGCCGGTCCGTCGGCCCTCGTTCGAAAAATCGTTCATGTAATCGAAAAATCGATTTCACTGTCGTGGCTGAGCCATGGCCATCGCACGAGACCGCTACTCGCTCGACGCTACTCCCCTTCTCCCGCCACGCCTTCGATCTGCCGTCGCGCGACGACGGCACCGATATTCCAGTACCCTTCCCGCGTCCCGGCTCGGCGAGGTGGCGACGAGCGCCGGCTCGCTACCCGGTGGCCCGCTTGGCGGGCCTGTTCGGCCTCCTCGACGAGAAGAGGGGGATGTAGATTCCCGTTGCGGTTGGCCGCGCGCGAATTCGGTTCCCGGACTTCAAGAGCGTGACGAGTCCTAGGCGCTCCAGGCTCAGAAGATCTTTCCGAACCCGACTCACGTCCCGACCGAGGGCGTCGGCGAGAGCCACGAGGCTCGGATAGTCCTCCTCTTCGAGTTTCCCCAGGATGCGGAGCCGCTCTTTTGTGATGACGGACGCGACCTCGGCCGGATCCATGAGGAACAGTACCGCCTCATCGGGAAACCGATCGGGGCGTTCCACTACCCGGCCGACGAATTCGAACGCGGCGTCAATCCGGCGCTGCATCTCCGTGTTGTCCATGTCAGTCCTCCTCCATTGCCGACTCCATCAAGGCTCGGTACCTCCGCCAGTTCTGCCGTAGGTCATCCCGGCAGATCGCCAGGATGTCGCCTGCGGGCAACCGCTCCATCTCGGAGAGAGGTTCCGGTCGGGACGAACGCCAGAGCCTCTGGCGATGGAGGTAGCCGTGGAAGCTGTCGTATCGGACGACCTCCCTCCAGCGATCGGCGATTCGCGCGGAGTACGTGATCGCGAACCGGGACAGTCGTGGCGGGTTGCGAGGCCTCTTTTCAAACTCGAGATCGACATCGATTCGGTCCTCCAGGGATAGGAAGATCGTGTAGGTCTTCCTCTTGGACATCTCATGGCCAATTGGACATTAGAGGTCCATATATATCAACCTTCCATCCGGCGTACCGAAACGGGCGCTACTCCTCCTCTCCCACCACGCCTTCGAGCTGGCGCCGCGCGACGACGGTCCCGAGCCGCTGGAACGCCTCTTCCACGCCGTCGGCGGTCTTCGCCGACGTCCGGATGAAGTCGGCGTCGTACGCCTCCGCGATGCCGCGGATCTCCTTCTCCCCGTAGTCCGCGTGGTCCTCGAGATCCGCCTTGTTGATCGCGATCAGCACGGGCACCCTGCCGACGACCTTCTCGACGCCGTCGATCCAGCCCGCGAGGTCGATCAGGGTGCTCCGGCGCGTGAGGTCGGCGACGGCGAGGACGCCGCGGGCGCCGTAGAAGTACGCCTCCCGCAGGAGCTCCTGGAACCCCGGCTGGCCCATGATGTCCCAGATCGTCAGGTCCATGCGCGCCTCGACGTCCTCGTCCACCATGGGGATCTGCAAGACCTTCTTCGTCACCTTGGCGCCGAGGGTCGTCTGGTAGCGGTCCTCGAAGGCGTCGAGGACGAACCGCCTTATCAGGGACGTCTTGCCGACAGCGAGATCGCCGACGAGGCACACCTTCGCCTTCAGCACCTCGGACCGCATGCGACGCTCCACCGCGGGCCAGCATGTGCGAACCCCGTCAAAATACCGACGCCGGCATCGGACCATGGACGAGGTGCACCGGGACTTCCCGTCCGAACGGTCGGACGCAGCGCCCGCCCTCGTCGGGAGGGAGGCATCGGCGACGCCCGGGGGCCGGATTCGCCCCCTCCCCGGGCAATCCTTAAGTATATGACAATCAATATGTGAACTCGGTATGCCAAGTAAAACAAAAGTGTCTAAGGGGTACCTGACCGTCGTCCCGCGGGAAATCCGGAAGGCATCCGAAGTCCGGGAGGGAGACGTCCTCGAGTGGTCTCTGGAAGGCGACAAGATCGTGGTCCGTCCGCGACACCGCCGGACGATCGATGACGTTGTGGCGCTCTTCGCTCACGGCGGCGACGCGGTCGCCTCCAAGCGCGACGTCCAGAGAGGCGTCCGTGATCGCCGGTGATGCTTCCTACTTCGTGGCCCTCGCGGATGGCAAGGACCGGTGGCATGCCGATGCCGAACGGATTCGACGGACCGTCCCGCAGGAGTTTCTCGTGTCCGACCTGGTCGTCGCGGAGGCCGTGACCATCGTCGGAGGCCGACGAGGCGGGAAGGCGGCCCAGATCCTGTACGAGTACTTCGTCGACGCCGCGGACATCGCCTTCGCAGAGGAGGCTCTCCTGAATGAGGCGATGGGCCTCCATCTCCGGCACGACGGACGGCTGTCCGTCTCGGACTGTGTGAGCGTCGCGCTGATGGGTCGGCGGGGGATCCGAGACATCGTCTCCTTCGACAGCGATTTCGACCGGGTCCGGGGCATCCGACGAATCGGGTGAGGGACGCCTCCGACGAAACCCTCCGACCGGGCCGTGTTTGCGCGGAATCGGGTTATCCCGTCGGCGGACGATTGCGGCGCCTTCGCAAGGCCAGGGCCGCGACGGCAGCCGAGCCCGCCACGATCGCCCCCACGGCGGCCCAGAGGATGAGATTGGAGCCACCGCTGGGGGCCGCGCCAGTCTCCGGAACGTCGATGGAGACCGAGGCGGACGCCGGAGCCTCGTTGCCGTATCGGTCCACGGACGTCACCCGGTACCGATACGTCGTCCCCGCGACTGCGGAGTCGTCGAGGAACGAGGTCGCGCCCGCGACCGCCTCGCCGACCGTCGTGAATGTCGCCCCGCTGTCGCTCGATCGATAGATGCGGTACCCCGCGAGG
>DASPXQ010000003.1:0-8303 GCA_035637195.1 Thermoplasmata archaeon
TCCTCGGTGATGTCGTCCTTCTGCTCGACCATTCCGAGGGTCGGGACATACACCGTTCGACTTAAACCAGCGCCCGGTCGTCCCTGAACGCGCCCAGGGGCGGACCGGAACCAACCTTGACCCGGGCGGCGCACCTGGCTCGAATCGAAACCGCGGCGGCGATCTGGGCCTTGGAGAACTACTCGCAAAAATACGTATTGGTGGCGAAATACAGATTGTAGGTATCGCGCCTTCAAGAGCCCCTCCCCCTGCTCCCGCGACCGAGGCAACTTCATGGCGGGACTTCCGGAACGCAATTCCCTCTCCGTGCGCAGGACATTAGTGATCGCGATTGTCGTGGCCGCGCTCGTGGGAGCCGTGGCCGGATACGCAGCGGGCTACCTTTCGCGAGCGCGGCAGCCGGCGCAGGCCCGCGAGTTCTGGGTCTTCACGGTCGTGCTCCCGTTCAACGACAGCACACCCGGCTTCCCCTCCCACGACTACTTCGCGCCGGATCGGATTACGGTCAATCTCGGCGATACGGTGACGATCCACTTCTTCAATACGGAGGAAGAGCCGGAGGACCATACGTTCACAATGGACGCACCGTACACGATGAACCACGTGCTGCCCTACGGCAACACCACGACATTCTCTTTCGTCGCGAACACGCCGGGGATCTTCGCGTACCGGTGCACGTACCACCAACCGACGATGACGGGCTGGCTGGTCGTCTTGGAGAACTAGGCCGCTGCCGAGAGACAGCGGGAGTGCGTTCTCCGTTCCCCATGAGCGTCTCTGGACACCCGCAACGCGATGGTAGCGACCGTGGAACCTGAGGGGAGCCTCGGGCGGCGGTCCCCTGCGACGGCGGGCCTCGACGTACGTATTGGGGTTGCCGTCCATATTCTACGTACAAGGAGTATATGGACGCGGTGATCCCTCGACGCGAAGAGGGATCCCATGGCATCAGAGCACGACTCCCCTGACATGCCGACGTGTGTGAACTGCGGCGGAGCGCTCGAACGCATTGAGGAGAATACGATCGACATCGCGGGGGAGGATGTGACGTTCTACGCCGACCGGTGCACGTCCTGCCTGAACGAGTTCATGAACGCACCCGAGATCCTCCGACCGGACGAGGAACTCATCTCGACATTCGGGTCGACCGCGGGCCCGCTCGGTTCGTATCGCAGGATCATGACCTTGGCGAGTCGGGACCGGGACTTCCGCCTCTTTGCGGGCCCGAAGGCCGCCGCCGCTATCCTCGCATATCTCCTGGAGAAAGACCTCGTGGACGTCGTCCTGCTCGCACACCAGGGAGTCACCGAGGAGCCGGTCGTCGCGTTCACGAAAGCCGACCTGTACCGAGCGGGCGATATTCGGATGGGGCCAGGCCGCGCGGTCTTCACGGGGAGCGGATTGCGGGCAAACCTCCTGACCCTCGCCCAGCTCAAGCGATTTGCCGAGACCGACCATGGACTCAACCCCCGCATCGCCGTGATGGGCCGCCCCTGCCAGACCTACACGGTCCGGAAACTCCGGTGGGACCGCTTCATGCCGGGCTACGAACTCGCCTTCGCCCTCGGCACCTATTGCTATGGGAACTTCGCGCCGGCGGGCGCGGGGAACCGCCGACTTCGCGAGCTGCTCGGCTTCGACCCGTCCGATATCCGGCAGGTCGAGTTCGTTGGCGAGGAGTTGCGGTTCACCTCGGAAGGGGGCGTCTCGTGCCGGGTGGGTCAGGACTCGGTCGCGGGCCTCGTGAACCCGAACTGCCTCCAGTGCTACGACTTCTCCGCAAGCTTCAGCGACCTGAGCGTCGGTCGCGTTGGGCCGGATGAGATGTTCGAGACCGCGATGGTGAGGACGGATCGCGGGGAGCAGATCGTGAACCAGGCGATTCGGGATCGCGTCCTGATGACGTCCGCGGAGGTCTACGGCCAGCCGGACCTCGTGGTCGACGAGAGGCGAGCGAAGATCTTCCTCGAGGCGATGGTCGACATCAAGAAGCAACTCACGCGGAACCTCCGCTAGCGCGTGTCCTTGCCTTACGGTCGACCATCCATATTCCCGGCATCGTTGGTATTACGGAAGCCTCATGGCCGGGCGGAGGTCCGGGAGAGATCCTGGCGAATTCGCAGGTATTCTTCCCGGTTCACTTCCCCGCGGGCATAGCGCTGGTCGAGCACGTCCAGCGGCCCCAAGGCAGGAGGCCCATAGATCGGGTACGCGGCCAGAGCTGCTGGCTCCCGCAGACCGACGAAAGCCACGAAGAAGACCACGATCAGGATCACGAAGGGGACGCCCATCATCAGGAGAGCCCACCCCCATCCGCCACCGCCCATCATCCCGTAGTATCCGCTCGACGGCATGCTCAGAGCTGGCACGATTGCCAGGAGACCGATCCCAAGAACGACCGCGAGTACGACCCAGAGCCAGCGCTCAGAGGTTCTCGTTTCCATCAGCTCACCGGCACAGGATGGCGCGGAGCCCCTTTTCAAAGTGCCGTAATTGCTTAATCATCCCGCCTTCCGGTCCCTATCAACGACTCTCCATCGCGTCCACTCGGTGCTAGTGCCGATCGACTGCGAGGAAAATACATGTATATTCCGTTGCGAGACCGCAGGACGCTCCAAATGGCCGGGCTCACTCGGTGGGGTTTCAGTCCCCTCGACTTATCCAGACCATGGGATGTTCCTATCCGGCCAACCAGCCTCCGTCGACATAGAAGGTTGCGCCGGTGCAGTAGTCTGCCTCGTCGGAGGCAAGGAAGACGGCGAGCGCTGCCACATCGGCCGATGCGGCCTTTGGGGATGCGTGCCAGGAGGGCCGCTTGGGCGCGTGCGTCGGCAGTTAAGTCCTTCGTCATGTCCGTGCCGATGATTCCGGGCGCGATCGCATTCACGCTGATGCGATGCGGGCCCAACTCCAGCGCCATGACCTCCGTCATCGCGATGACGCCGCCTTTCGAGGCGCAGTAGTGCGCAATGTTCGGATAGCCGATCCCGACTTGTCCGGAGGCGATTGACGCAAGGTTGAGGATCCTTCCCTCCTCTCCACGGCGCGCCATTCCGCGAGCCACGGCCTGCGCGACGAGGAACTGGCCCTTCAGGTTGATGTCGATCACCCGATCCCAATTCGCCTCAGACATCGTTAAGAAGGGTTCGAAGAGCAAGATGCCCGCGTTGTTTACGAGAATGTCGACTCCCCCCAATTCCAGTTCGACGCGAGCGACCATGGCGTCTACCTCATCTTTCCTACTCACGTCACCTCGTACGGCGATCGATCGCTGACCCAGCTTGCGGATCATCATGACGGCCGCCTCCGCCTTTTCCGGTTCGCTGACGTAGTTCACCGCGACATCGGCGCCCCCCTGGGCAAGGGCCCAGGCGATTGCCTTCCCGATGCCGCGGCCTGCACCCGTGACGAGAGCAACCTTTCCTCGGAGATCGAACATGGTTTCGTCCTGAGGAATGCAAAGGCGTCCGCCCTCAAGGGCCTTGCCACCGTGGCTGAATATACAGGTATGTTCGTCGCCTGAGAAAGGCTGAGATACGCGGCGACCGAAGGTCTCATTATCCAAGGGATGGTCATGGTTGCAACCGAATACCCATTGAGGGGGACCGAAATGGAGAGCCGGAAAATCCAGAAGGTAGGTGCGTCGACACTCACAATTTCGCTTCCGAAAACCTGGGTGACCCAACGGAAGCTGAAGCGGGGGGACCCGGTGTTCCTCGTCGAGGAGGGGGAAGCGCTAAAGATCCTCCCGAGTCAGGAGGCGTCGGCCCGAAAGCGGTCGATGACCGAATTCGTCGTGGACGCGGACCTTTGCGACGAACCGGGGATGCTCGAGCGGGTCCTTGTCGGCAACTATGTATTGGGTCGGGAGAAGATCACCGTCCGCTCGGCGCAGCGGCTGCGGAGCGAGCACCTCGACGAGGTCCGGAGGGCCATGCGCCGGTTGATGGGGATCGGCATCCTCGACGAGACACCTTCGCGGGTCGTGCTCCACTGCTCGATCGATCCGACGAACTATCCCGTCGACACTCTGATCAAGCGATTGTACAACCTCGGCGCCACGATGCTCTCGGAAGCCCTTCAAGCCCTGAAGACCTCCGATGCCTCTCTCGCGGATGATGCGATGAAGCGGGAGGACGACGCGGACATGATGTACTGGCTGATCCTCCGCCTGCTGCTATCGGCGCAGGTCGACGACACGCTCGTAGAGCGCCTGGGACTCCGGAGTCGCCTGGAGATCGCAGGATACCGCGCGATCGCTCGCGACCTGGAGATCGCCGCGGACCACGCGCACGAAATCGCGACGCACGTGCGTGGGGTTCTGCGGGACGAGGTCGACATTCCGGATTCGATTGTTGGCGCGTTCGCGACCCTTGCAGATCTCATCGCGCAAACGTTCGCCCTCGCGCTCGGCGCGCTCTTGTCCCGCGATCTCAAGCAGGCGAATGCCGCGTTGAGCCTCTCGAATGACCTCGAGAAACGGGAGCAGGAGGTCGTCAAAAGCCTCCTCCGAGAATCCCGGGGGCAGCGGTCGAAGGAGCCGTCGTTCCTCCTCCCAGTCAGCGGAATCCTCCGAAGCATGGCGCAGATCGGGAGCTACGGGCGATCCATCGCGCTCATCGCATACAATCGGTATCTCGAGAAGCCTTCGAACCTGTGCCGTCCCGCATCGGCCAAAGATTAGTGGCCGCTCTTGCGTCTGGGACGCTTGACGTAATTACGAAATCATTATGCAGTAGCCGATTCTTGAGGCTTCCATGGAGCCGAATCGGAGTCGTTGGGCAGGTCGCTTCATCGGGGCTGCCATCATCCAAGGTGCCATCGCGTTCGCCATCTTGGGCGTTTTGATCGGAATCAGCGCGCTGCAGATGAATCCCAGTCCCGGACGCATCGTCGCGGGAGGGGACACCTGCTCGGTCACGATCACCAATCAGACCGCGGGGACGGGCACGGCGACGTGCTCGAGCGCCGGCATGTGGTTCGTGGTCGGGATGATCGGCTACGGTCTTGTCGGCGTGCTGGGGGTCGCGATAAGCGCGCTGTTCTATCAACACCTCGAGGTCACCCTTGGCGCCGTCTACACGGGGTGGCGGAACTTCGTGGCCTGGCTTCACCTGGTCCTCGGTGGCGTTGGCGCGAGCGCGGGGACTCTCCTCATGGCTTACGGCGGGTACATGGGAGGCGCGGCGTTGCTGCCGGCGTCCTCGGGGGGCCTCGGCAAGAACGCGTTCTACGTCCATACGAACATCCTGAACCCGCTCGCGCCATACATCACCGCGCTCCTCGGAATCGCCCTGCTTGGGTTCTTCCTGGGAGGAGTCGGGTACGTCACCGCGTGGTGGTCCGCCCGGAAGAAGGCAACCTCGGCCTGAGCCGGGACGGACACGACCTCGACAGGGGCCGACGCGGCGCACCCCGCGCCGGTTGTCTTCGGCAGCTGGCGCGGATCAGGCGTCCATGTACCGGTAGAACTCGTACGGCGAGGGCCGGAGCGAGGTCTGCAGGTGCTCGTCGAGCTTCAGCTCCTCGTACTTCTCGAGGAGATCCTGCGGGAAGACGGACTTGAGGAACATGTAGTCCGTCTGCAGGTGCTCGATCGACTCCTTCAGGGATCCGGGGAGCTCGCGAACGCCGTACTCCTTCCGCTTGCTCGCGCTCAGGTGGTACAGGTCCTCGTCGACCGGGTTTCCCGGGTCGATCTTCCGCTTGACCCCGTCCAAGCCCGCGCACAGCATCGCGGCGAACGAGAGGTAGGGGTTGCACGCCGGGTCCGGCGTACGGTACTCGATCCGCTTCGCGGCCTCGATCCCCTGGTAGTACATCGGGATCCGGATGTTCGCGCTCCGGTTCCGCTTCGACCAAGCGATGAACACGGGCGCCTCGTAGCCCGGCACGAGCCGCCGGTAGGAGTTCGTCGTCGGGTTCGTGAACGCACAGAGGCTGCGGGCATGGTCCATCAACCCGCCGATGTAGTACCGGCAGGTCTGGCTGATCTCCGCATACTCGTCCTTCGGATCGAACATCATGTTCTTGCCTTTCGTCCAGAGGCTCTGGTGGACGTGCATCCCGCTCGCGTTGTCGCCGAAGATCGGCTTCGGCATGAACGTGGCCATCATGCCCATCTTGTGGGCGACCATCTTCATCACGTACCGGTAGGTGACGACGTTGTCCGCCATGGGCACGAGCTCGTCGTAGCGCATGTCGATCTCGCACTGCCCCGCGGTCGCGACCTCGTGGTGGTGCGCGTCCAGCGTGAGGCCGAACGAGTCGATGAGCACCCGACACGCCTCGTTGCGGAAGTCCTGGAGGCTGTCGACGGGCGGCGCGGGGTAGTAGCCTTCCTTGAACCGGATGGGGAAGTTCTTGCCGTCGGTGGCCTGCCATGGGGCCTCGCGGGAGAGGATCTCGTACCCGGCGCCGGACCACGGGTTTCGGACCGCGTCCGCGGTCGGCAGCATCCGGATGCCGTCGAACACGAAGAACTCGATCTCCGGACCCCAGTACGTGGTATCGTAGCCTTGCTCCGCGGCGAACTGGACAGCTCGCTGGGCCATGTAGCGCGAGTCCCGGCTGAATCGCTCGTGGCTGCCGCCCTCGTAGACGTCGACGAAGAACCGGGCGGTCTTGTGCGCCCCGTCGTACCAAGGCAGCACGGCGAACGTCGACGGGTCAGGGTTCATGACCATGTCGGACTCGTGGATCTCCTTGAAGCCCTTGATCGAAGAGCCGTCCAATTTGCCGACTCCCCGCTTGAACTCTTCCGCACCCAGAGACGTCGAGGGGATCGTGATGTGCTGGAGTGCGCCCAGGACGTCGACGAACTGCAAGTCGATCCACCGGATCCCCTCCGTCTCGATCCGTTTCAACGCCGACGCCACGGTCATCCTCTTGGATTTCGCCGGGGTGCTCGAAGCAATCGCCATGCGCTTCCCGCCTAGACGGACCCGCCGTCCGTCCGTTGCATTAGCGAGAAATATGAACATATATAAACTGTTGGCCTCCGAAACCGTACATATGACCGGAATCCTCATATTCCGTGGGACATTGTTCGGAACCCCCCGCAGGCCGTGCGTCGAATTCGACATTCGGCCGGATCGGGGACGGAGAGACCATGGCTTCCTCCAACCGACTCGACGACCTCGACGTCCGGATCCTGCGCCTCCTGAATGCGGACGCTCGCAATTCCTTCCGGGACATCTCGAAGGAAGTCGACGCGAGCATCAGCACGGTCTCGAACCGGATCCGGAGGCTCGAGGACGACGGCATCATCTCGGGATACGTGCCGCTCCTGAACGAGTCGAAGCTCGGATTCGATGTCCTCGCGGTCGTTGGAGTGAAGATCCACAAGGGCAAGCTCCTCGAGGTCCAGCGCCGGATCGCGAAGGACGAGCGCGTCACCCACGTGTACGACGTCACGGGCGAGTGGGACTCGATCGTCGTCGTGCGGCTGCGGACGACCCGCGAACTCGACGCGTTCATCAAGCGCCTCGGCTCGATGGAGTACGTCGAGAACACGTACACGCAGGTCGTGTTGAACGTCGTCAAGGAGGAGCGCCGCGTCCTCCTCTGACTTCCCGCGGGATGCCTACGGAACGTTTATGGGCGTACGCCCGGATATCTTGAGGGGGAGAGTGGAGCGCAATGGCCGACCTCCTGAACTTCAATTCGGACCGGGAGCTCGAGTTCAGTCCGGGCGGCGCGCGTGTCCGACCGGATGCGACCTAGAGGTTCATCACGACGACGTCCTTGACGGCCCGCATTCCCTGGAATGGCAGGATGAGCCGACCTTCCGGATCCGTCTTGATTCCTTTCCTCGGCACGTTCTCCGCCGGGAGCACGAGGACGTCGGACAGCTTCCCGCTCTTCGTGTTCACGATGAAGTTCTCAATCGTCCCCAGGATTTGGCCGTCGTTCGTCATGACGGTCTTGCCCCGGAGCTCCGTGGCAAACTTCTTCATCCCATCGCCCGCATCGGCGAGGGCCCGTTGCGGCACCGCCGCGGCGGGATCCCATCCCTTTGTCCGACAGACATCCGACGCACGATATATGAACGTTCCGCCGCGATGCGGAATCAGCGCGCCGGCGGCTGCCAGTCCTCCGGCGGAGGCGGCACCATCGCGCGGATGCTCTTCAGGTACGGGAGGGCCGCGCCGACGATCCCGAGGACGACGGAGATGAGCACGAGCCACCATCCAAGGCCCGCTCCCCATGACACCTGCGTGGGGCCGGTGTTGGTGCTCCCCCAGAACCCGCTGACCTGGAACGTCACCAGGTCGGTCGTGGCGGCTCCCGGAATTTTGAGG
>DASPXQ010000004.1:0-22187 GCA_035637195.1 Thermoplasmata archaeon
TCGGCGCGAGCTCCCTCGCGGAGAGGGGCAAGAGCTCCGAGCGGGTGGGGGAGCAGGCGGCAGCCGCTCTTGTCGCCGAAATCGAGTCGGGGGCCACGCTCGACGTCCACGCCGCCGACCAGCTCCTTCCATACCTCGCTCGGCCCGATCGACCGTCCCGCTTTCTCGTCCGGGAAGTCTCCGGCCACTTGGATACGATGGTGTGGCTCGTGCCCCAGTTCGTACCGTCCAAGATCGAATCCACTTCGGTCGGTGCCTTGCACAAGGTGTCCGTCGAGCCCGGTGCCTAGCCGTACATGCTCGGCCGCGGCGGCTCGCTCGGTTTCTTTGCGACCTCGGTCTGGTGATGGATGTTCTTGAGTTGCATCTCGATCCGCTCGGCCTCCTCATACAGCGGGCGCGCATCGAGCTCCGTGTGTAGGAGCAGCTTGTCGATGACCTCGATCGCGCGCGCGGCCGCGCGTGCGTCCGGGTAGTCCGGGTGGGCCTCGCTTAGGAGCGTGATGACATCGAAATCGCGCTTCCGGCCCTCGTTAAGGAGGACCCCGGCGACGCCTGTGATCACGCCCTCCTCGAAGACCGTGATGCCGTTCTTCCGAATCATGTCCATCGCCTTGTCCGTCGAGCCGATGCCGTAGACCTCCACCGAGCGGTCCGCGTCCTCTTCCCGAGCGTCGACGATCAGGCCTTCCGGGCACACGAGCAGGTTGCACCGGGCATCCTGCGCCCAGTCGAGGACCGTTGCGGCGATCGCCTTGATCAGGTTCGGCGGCGGTTGGAATTCGGAGATGAACACGACGACTTGGTCTCGGTCGTCGACTTTCGGCCCCGCGTAGATCCGAACCGGGTTCATCGGCTGCCCGTCCCGGACGAGGGCGACGGTCGGGAAGTAAATCGAATCCATGATCCCGATCTGCGTGAGGTTGAGCGCGTTGATCAGGTAGTTCGCCACGATCGAGCTCACGAGTCCCACGCTGGGGAACCCGTCGATCACGGTCGCGCCGCGAAGGTCCATCCGTTTCAGTTCGTAAATCTGGATGCCTTCCATGGTTCCGCGGTCCATCCCGAACAGGTTACTTAAAGATGCGCGGCTCGAGTCTGTCGGCTGAGAACACGTCAACCGGGAGGGAGGATTTCGTGCGTGTTGACAAACTCGACGCCGCCCCGCCGCAGCATGACGCCCACGGAGCAGTACTTCTCGGACGATAGGTCAATCGCCCGCGTCACCGCGGATTCTCGGATGCCATCGCCTCGGACTCGGTAGTGCAGATGGATCTTCGTGAAGGCCCGAGGCGGATTCTTCGCCCGCTCCGCTTCCGCCTCGATTTCCAGGGAGGTGAACGCGACGCGTTCCTTCCGGAGGATCTCCACGACGTCGGACGCGGTGCACGCCATCGCCGCGAGGAGCGCGCCCTGCATCGGACTCGGTCCACGGCGGGTCGCCGCATCCCCCGCGTCGAAGAGGATCTCCGGGCCACCGTCCGCACTCGCTCGGAACCGCATGCCATCGTCGTGCTCGAGATGGGCTTTCATCCACACCACCCGCCCGTGGAAGAGGGCCCGCGTAGAAGAAGATTCCACTCGCGCCCGCAAAGTTGTTATGCGCCCCCTCCTTCGGTTCCACCGTGCGGCCTCGGGTGATCGTCAACGCGGCGATGAGCGTCGACGGGAAGATTGCGCTCCGCGGCGGTCAACGGGCTCGCCTGAGCAACGTGGAAGATGGGCAACGGGTGCAATCCCTCCGGGGCCGGGTCGACGCGATCCTCGTCGGCGTAGGGAAGGTCCTCCAGGACGACCCGAAGCTCACCGTTAAGGCCGACGTCGCGCCCGATCGCAGCCCGCTGCGGATCGTCCTCGATTCGGACGGCCGCACACCGGAGCACGCCCGCGTCCTCGATGGCCGGGCCCCTACGCTCATCGTGACGTCCGAGGCCTCTGAACGGACGTTCGGCCACGCGGAAGTCCTCCGATGCGGGAAGGAGGAGGTGGACCTCGCTGCCCTGCTGGACCGACTCGGCGGCCGAGGGATCCGGACCCTCCTGGTCGAGGGCGGGAGCACGGTGATCTGGTCGTTCCTTCGGGCAGGCCTCGTGGACGAGCTGAAGGTCTTCGTCGGGAGCCTCGTCCTCGGGGGACGCTCCGCCCCAACTCTCGCGGGCGGCGAAGGCGCCGCCTCGCTCTCGGAATCGATCCGGCTGGCGCTCGAGCGTTCGGAGCGTCTCGGCGACGGCGTCTTGCTCGAGTACTCGGTGGTGCGGTGAAACTGCTCTGCGACCACATGCTGGGAAGCCTCGCTCGGTGGTTGCGGTTCATGGGGTACGACACGGCGTATCCGGAACCCGGTCCGGATCGAACGCTGATCGAGCGGGCCCGCGCGGAGGACCGCATCTTGCTCACGCGAGACAAAGAGCTTGCGGGACGCGTCCCCGGGAGCGTGGCGGTTCGGTCCGACGTACTCGAGGAGCAGATTCGGGAGGTCGCCGCCAGGCTCCCCCTGCGTCTCGTCGATCCGCTCTCGAGGTGCTCGCTCTGCAACGAACGCCTGGTGCAGGTCCCCGTCGACGCGGTGGATGGACTCGTGCCGGAAGGCGTGCGCTCCCGCCACCGCGAATTCTGGAAGTGTCCCTCGTGTCGCCGCGTCTACTGGCAAGGCAGTCATTGGGACAAGATGGTGGAGCGGTTGGATCAGCTCGATCTTCCGCGCGCGGAAGGGCCGTGACGGTCGCCGCGTCTCCCGCGAAGCAAACCCTCATATGGCGAATCGAAAATGGGGTGGGGGTCTAGCGAATGGATGGCGCCCTCGTCCTCGAGGACGGAACGGCGGTTCGAGGGCCCTTTTTCGGCGCACGTCGGTCGATCTTCGGAGAACTCGTCTTCAACACGAACATGACGGGGTACACCGAAGCCCTCACGGATCCATCGTACCGCGGCCAGATCCTCATGATGACCTATCCGCTGATCGGGAACTACGGGGTCGACCCCGGCGCGATGGAATCCGAGACGATCCAACCGACCGGGTTCGTCGTCAAGGAGGCGTGCTCGGCCCCGAGCCATCCGAAGAGCGCGATGTCGCTCGCCGAGTTCCTGCGGGGCCACGAGACGCCCGCCATGGAGGGAGCCGACACGCGAGCCCTGACGATTCGGATCCGTTCTCAGGGGACGATGAAGGCGGCCTTGGTGCCCGCGAGTGAAGACATCGCGGCCGTCGCGCGGACCGTGCGCGCCACGCCCCACCCGGAAACCCGCAACCTCGTCGCCGAGGTGAGTTCTCCGACGATCCAGCGCTATCCAGGCACAGGCAAACGCACGATTGTCGTCGTGGACTGCGGAGTCAAGCGGAATATCCTCCGAGAGGCCCAGCGCTACGCCGATGTCGTGCGCGTCCCGTACGATGCGACCGCGGATGACATCCTCGCCCACCGGCCGGACGGCGTGATTCTCTCGAACGGCCCCGGCGATCCCGCGCATCCGGACGTCCTCGCGACGACCGTCGCCGCGACGAAAGACTTGGTGGGCCGCGTCCCGATCCTCGGCATCTGCCTGGGTCACCAGCTGCTCGCCCTCGCCTTCGGCGCTCGGACCTTCAAACTGAAGTTCGGTCATCGGGGTGGAAACCAGCCGGTGAAAGACCTCAAGACCGGACGCGTCTACATCACCTCCCAGAACCACGGTTTCGCGGTCGATCCGGACTCGTTGCCTTCGTCCGAGTTCGAGGTCACGCATCGGAATCTGAACGACGGCACCGTGGAAGGGATGGCGCACCGGGAGCTCCCGATCTTCTCCGTCCAGTACCATCCGGAGGCCCATCCCGGCCCGTGGGACAACGCGTACATCTTCCGGGAGTTCGTCGCGGCGCTCAAGGGGGCCTAGCGACAACCGCGGGAGGTGTCCGGATTGCCCAAGCGGGAGGACCTTCGGACCGCGATGGTCATCGGCTCCGGTCCGATCGTGATCGGCCAGGCCGCGGAGTTCGACTACTCCGGATCCCAGGCGTGCCGGTCCCTCCGCGAGGAGGGAGTCCGCGTCATCCTCGTGAACAGCAACCCGGCGACGATCCAGACGGACCCGGACACCGCGGACGCGGTGTACGTCGAGCCGTTGACCGTCGAGTTCCTCGAGAAGATCATCGCGAAGGAGCGGCCTCAAGGGATCCTCAGCGGGATGGGCGGCCAGACCGCCCTGAACCTCTGCAGCGAACTCGCGGAGGCGGGCGTGCTCGGCCGCTACGGCGTCGAGCTGCTCGGCACGAAGCTGGAGGCGATCACGGCCGGGGAGGACCGCGAGCGATTCGCCGCCCTGATGCGGTCGATCGGCGAGCCGATCCCCCGGAGCCGCGGGGCCTCCGACGTCGAAACGGCGCGGGCGTTCGCGGAGGACATCGGATATCCGGTCATCGTGCGGGCGGCCTACACCCTCGGCGGCAGCGGGAGCGGCGTCGCACACACGCCGCAGGAACTGGAGTCGATCGTCGGCTTGGGCATCGCCTATTCGCGGATCAAGCAGGTCCTCGTCGAGGAGTCCGTCCTCGGATGGAAGGAGTTCGAGTACGAGGTGATGCGGGACGGCGCGGACAACTGCATCACGATCTGCAGCATGGAGAACCTCGATCCGATGGGGATCCACACCGGAGAATCGATCGTCGTCGCGCCGGCGCAGACCCTGAGCGACGTCGACCACCAGACCCTCCGGTCCGCGGCCTTGCGTATCATCCGCGCGCTTGGGGTCGAGGGAGGATGCAACATCCAGTTCGCCGTCCATCCGAAGACGGGGGAGTATCGGGTGATCGAAGTAAACCCGCGCGTCTCCCGGTCCTCCGCCCTCGCCTCCAAGGCGACGGGCTACCCGATCGCCCGCATCGCCGCGAAGATCGCGATCGGGCTCCGCCTCGACGAGATCCCGAACCCGGTGACGGGCAAGACGCTGGCCTCCTTTGAGCCGACCCTCGACTACGTCGTCACGAAGATCCCGCGGTGGCCGTTCGACAAGTTCCCGACCGTCGACCGGCGCATCGGGACCTCGATGAAGAGCACCGGGGAGGTGATGGCGATCGGACGGACGTTCGAGGAATCCCTCCTGAAAGCCGTGCGATCCCTCGAGATCGACCGCGTCGGCTTGGAGTCGCTGCCGTGGACCGACGACGCCTTGGTCCGTGAACTCCGAGAGCCGACGGACCAGCGGCTCTTCGCGATCGCGGAAGCGTTCCGGCGCGGCATCCCCCTCGAGAAGGTCGCGGGGCTGACGGATTGGGACCCGTTCTTCCTCGAGAAGATCCGGTCCCTCGTCGATTTCGAATCCCGCCTCCGTGGCCATCGTCGTTCGCGGGCTCTCGTGGCGGAGGCGAAGCGCCGGGGCTTCGCGGACGAGGGGATCGCCTCGCTCGGGACCGGCACGGAGGAAACGGTCCGCCGCGCGAGGCCCCGGGTCGCGTACAAGATGGTCGACACGTGCGGAGGGGAGTTCGAGGCCCAGACGCCGTACTACTACTCGACGTACGAGCCGACGGGAGAGTCACGGCGGATCGCGGGCCGAAAGGTCCTGATCGTCGGCGGCGGCCCGATCCGCATTGGCCAGGGCGTCGAGTTCGACTACTGCTGCGTCCAGGGCATCTTCGCCCTCCGCGAGGAGGGCGTCGGCGCGATCATCGCGAACAACAATCCCGAGACGGTCTCGACGGACTTCGACATCTCCAGCCGCCTCTACTTCGAGCCGCTGATCCTCGAGGACATCCTCAACATCATCGAAGAGGAGAGGCCCGAGGGGGTGATCCTCCAGTTCGGCGGGCAGACGTCCATCAACCTCGCCGTGCCCCTCGCGAAGGCACTCGCGCGACGGAAATCCCGCACGCGAATCCTCGGGACGCCGCCGACCTCGATCGACCTCGCCGAGGACCGCCGGAAGTTCGCGGCCCTCATGCGCCGCCTGCGGATCCTCCAGCCCGACGCGGCATCGGGCTACAGCTTCGAGGAGGTGCGCCAACTTGCCGGCCGAATCGGCTATCCGGTCCTCGTCCGGCCGTCGTATGTCCTCGGCGGACGCGGGATGGAGATCGTGCACTCGGAGGACGATCTCGCCCGATTCATGGAGGCCGCAACGCGCGTCTCGAAGGACCATCCCGTCCTCGTGGATCGGTACCTCGCGCACGCGACGGAGATTGACGTGGACGTCGTCGCAGACGGGCGGGACGTCCTCATCGGAGGAATCCAGGAGCACATCGAGGAAGCGGGCATCCACTCGGGCGACGCGGCGTGCGTCTTGCCCGCGCAGACGCTCCCCGACCCGATTCTGGCGGACATCCGGTCCGTCACGCGACGCGTCTGCAAGGCGCTCGACGTCATCGGGCTTATGAACCTCCAGCTCGCGGTGAAAGACGCCGCTGTCTACGTCCTCGAGGCGAACCCGCGGGCGAGCCGGACCGTCCCGTATGTGTCGAAGGCGATCGGGATCTCGCTGGCGAAGGTCGCGACGAAGGTGATGCTCGGCCACTCCCTCCGGAGCCTCCATCTGGTGGGCGAGCCGAGGATCGACCACGTCGCGGTCAAGGCGCCCGTCTTCCCGTTCCAGCGCCTCCCGGGTGTGGACGCGATCCTCGGGCCGGAGATGAAGAGCACGGGAGAGGTAATGGGGATCGATCGGTCCCTCGGCCGGGCGTACTATAAGGCGATGGTCGCTGCCGGAAACCCCCTCCCGACGAGCGGGGCCGTGTACATGACCGTGCGCGACGAGGACAAGCCGGCAATCTTGGGAGTCGGTTCGCGGTTCGTGCGGCTGGGCCTGCGGATCTACGCGACGCGCGGCACGGCTCAGTTCCTCCGGGAACACGGCGTGGAGGCAAGGACCGTCTATCGGATCAGCGAGAACCAATCGCCCGACGCCCTCGGACTGATGCGTCGCGGCGAGATCCGGCTCGTGATCAACACGCCCACCAATTCGACGGGGGCTCGGCGAGACGGCTACATGATGCGCCGGCTCGCGGTCGATCTGAACATCCCGTTCATCTCGACGATCCAGGCCGCCGAGGCCGCGGCGGAGGCGATCGAGGAATTCCGTTCCGGGGAACTCGATGTGGTCCCCTTGGGTTCGTTCGCCTCGACGATGCGCGCCGCGACGGCAAGGCTTTAGGACCTGTCGTGAATCGACTCTTCGTGCAGCCGATTCGGCTCCTCGGACCGGCGATGCTCGTAGCCGGACTCGTATGCATCGGTGTTGCCGTGGCACGAGGGGAGGCGACGGCGTTCCTGGTCCTCGTCTTCCCGGTGGTGACCGGGAACGGTCCCCTGATCTTGGCGGGCATCCTGTTCACTTTCTTGGGGTTCTTCGCGACCTTCACGTTCTGGCCCGGGCGACCGATCGGAGTCGCAGGTTCGGAGGGATCGGCCCGTGTCGCGGACACGGCCGGCCCCGCTCCAGGCCGTCGATGGGGTGGGATCGTCTTCCTTGGGCCGTTCCCCCTCGTCTTCGGGTCGGACCCTCGGATGACTCGAATGATGCTTCTCGTCGGGGTCCTGCTGTTCGTCGCTCTCCTTGTCCTGACCCTATTCGCCCTCCTGGCCTGACGTCTATTTATTGCGATGCGTCGTTCGGCCGGTCGCATGAACATCCTCGTCGCCGATGGGCTCGATGCCGAGGCCTTGGCGTTCCTCCGCAAGGTCCATGACGTCTACGTGGAGGAGGTGGACGCCGCCCGGCTGCTTGATGCGATTCCGTCGTTCCACGCGCTGATTGTCCGAGGGCGCACGAAGGTTACGAAGGAGGTCCTCGGCCGCGGTTCGAATCTGAAGGTCGTCGGTCGTGCCGGCGTCGGCGTGGACAACATCGATGTCGAAACCGCGACGACACGCAAGATCGTCGTCGTCAACGCGCCGACCGCGAGCACGGTGAGTGTCGCCGAACTCGCGATCGGGCACATGATCTCCCTCGCGCGGCACCTTCCGATGGCGGACCGATCCGTGAAGGAGGGGCGATGGGAGAAGAAGGGACTCGAAGGCCGCGAGCTGTCCGGCAAGGTGCTGGGCCTACTCGGGTCCGGACGGATCGGGGGGGAGGTCGCGAAGCGAGCGCACGCCTTCGGGATGGAGGTCATCGCGTTCGATCCGTATCTCTCCCTGGCGACCGCAGACAGCTTGGGCATCCGGCTCGTCGACAAAGAGTCCTTGTTCCGCGACGCGGATTTCGTGAGCGTCCATGCGGCGTTGACGCCCGAGACGAAAGGCCTCGTCGGGCAAAACGAACTCGCGCTGATGAAGCGAACGGCGGTCCTCGTGAACTGTGCCCGGGGTGAAATCGTCCAGGAAGGCGCCCTCGCCGAGGCGGTCCGGTCCGGGACGATCGCCGGGGCCGCGCTCGACGTCTTCGAGAAGGAGCCCCCGACCGGGAGCCCGCTCCTCGCCGCCCCGCACGTTGTCTTCTCGCCGCATCTCGGCGCGTCGACGGAGGAGGCGCAGGCGCGGGCGGGAGCGATCATCGCGGACCAAGTGCTCAAGGCGTTGGAAGGGAAGCGCCCGGAGTTCTGCGTGAACCCGAAGGTCTACGGCTGATTGGCGAGCGCGCGAGCCGCATCTCGGAGATCGGTCCCGTGCACGCGGCCGTATTCGCGTACCTCGCCGATGATCGCGACGTACTGGGTATAGTCGCCGCCAAGGTGGCGCACCGCGCGACCGAGCGCCTTTTCGAAGGGCTCCTCGTGGCGAGTCTTGAGCGCCTCCTTGAGAAAGCGCGCTCGATCCGGGAGGTCCATCGCGCCGGCGCGCACAGCGCGCGGGGATAAAGCCCGCGCGGTCCCGCTCTCAGCGGGGATTCTCACACACCTTCAGGAAGTTCCGGAAAATCTCCTCGCCGAACTGTGTGTGCTCCACTTCCGGATGGAACTGGAGTCCGAAGATGGGCTCGGACCGATGCCGCATCGCCTGAACGGAGCAGTTGGGAGAGCTCGCGAGTCCGACGAACCCCGGTGGCAGCACCGTCACCTCGTCGTTGTGGGACTCCCACACCTCGAAGCGGTCCGGGAGGCCATCGAAGAGCACGTCGGGCTCGCGGACGTTCAGGAGGGACTTCCCGAACTCCGGCACCTTGGCGGGAGCCGCCTCCCCGCCGAAGTGCTTCGCCATGAACTGGTGTCCCGCACAGATGCCGAGGATCGGGCCGCCGAACGCGTCGAGGTACTCCCCGTTGCGCCCCATCTTGGAAGGATCGACGCCGACGCGCGGGGCGCCCCCGGAGAGGACGAGCCCGTCGAGATCCTGGAGGCCGCCGACGGGTGTGTCGTTCGGGACGATTTTCGTCTCGACCCCGAGGTACTTCAGGACCCGCCATTCGCGGTGGGTCCACTGGCCTCCGTTGTCGACGACGAAGACGCGCATGGGATGCCGAAAGGACGCGGCGAGAAAAAGGTTTCCGTCGATCCGGCGTCTACTCCCATTCGATCGTGGCTGGAGGCTTGTTCGAGATGTCGTACACGACCCGGTTGATTCCCGGGACCTCGTTCGTGATGCGGGTCGAGATTCGATCGAGCACATCGTGGGGGATCTTCGAATACGTCGCGCTCATGCCATCGATCGATTCGACCGCTCGGACCGCCACGGTGTGTCCGTAGACGCGGAGGTCGCCATGGACGCCGACGGTCTGCACCGGCACGAGGACGGCGAAGTACTGCCAGGGCAGCGGCATGAGCCCCCGTGACGCGGCCGCCTGGACTTCGTCCTCGACGATCGCCGAGGCCTCTCGGACGAGCGCTACCCGCTCCGGCGTCACTTCGCCGATGACTCGCACGGCGAGGGCGGGTCCCGGAAACGGCTGACGTTCGGCGACGCGTACCCCGAGGGTCCGAGCGACCGCCCGGACCTCGTCCTTGTACAGGTCCCGCAACGGCTCGACGAGCTTGAGTTTCATGTCGGCCGGCAGGCCCGCGACGTTGTGATGTGTCTTGATCCGGTCCCGCAGCTGGCCGCCGCTCTCGATCCAATCGGGAGCGATCGTTCCTTGAACGAGGTATTCCGCGCCGAACGTCTTCGCCTCCCGCTCGAACAGCTCGATGAACTTCCGACCGATGATCATCCGTTTCTTTTCGGGGTCCCTCACGCCACGGAGCGCTGCGAAATATTCGTCGGCTGCACGGAGGATCCGGTGATTCACCCCGAGATCCTGGAGCGTTCGTTCGACGTCTTCGGTCTCGTCCTTGCGCATGAGGCCCGTGTCGACGTACACGGCGAGGAGCCGATCTCCCAGGGCCCGGCCTGCCAAGACGGCCGCCGTGGTGCTGTCGACGCCTCCGGAGCAGGCGATGATCGCGCGTCCCGGCACGGCGTGCCGGATGAGTTCCACCTGCTCGCGGATGAACGCCTCCGCGTCGAATTTCATTCTCCCAGCGTCCGCGAGTCCTCGAGCACCCATTTCTTCAACGCCTCGCGGTGGTCCCGGAGCTTCTCGGCGAGACGCTCGTCCTTCACGGCGAGAATCTCGACCGCGAGGATCGCCGCGTTTTCCCCCCGATCCAAGCCGACCGCGGCGACGGGCACCCCCGGGGGCATCTGGGACACGCTGAGAACCGCGTCGAGGTTCAGCTTCCCGCTCACCGGCACCCCGATGACCGGTTTCGTCGTGTGGGACGCGATCGTGCCGGGCAGGGCCGCTGAAAGTCCGGCCACCGCGATGAACACCTTGGCCGTGGTGTTCCGGATCAGGTCACGTAGCAGGTCCGGAGTCCGGTGCGCGGAGGCGACGACGATCTCGTACGCGACTCCGAATTCGTCGAGCATCGAGCCCGCCTTCTTTCCGACCTCGGCGTCGGTCTTGGAACCTAGGACGACGAGGACCTCGACGGCCATCGCGTAGGACAAAGAGGGCTCGGGAAATAAAGGCTTCCCACTTTGGAGGTGAAGCGTTACCGGGGCGCCGTCCGTGCCTCAGCTTTTCATGATTGCGAGCAGGAAGAGGCCGATCGCGGCGGCAGCGCCGATGATGGCGGCGAGGATCACGCCGATCGACTGGACGATGATTCCGACGAGATCCACGCCTGCGCTGTACGGTCCCGTATACCAAGCCCACAAAGTGCCCACGATCAGACCACCCACAAGCAGCCCGACCCCGATCTTCCGGCTCTTGCCGCTCCCGAAATACGCCGTGAAGGCACCGGTGATTACGAGGAACAGGCTGAACGTCAGGAGGAGGATGGTCACGAATGTCCAAGGTTCAAACGCGGCAAAAGCGCTCATGTGGCTCCCTCAGAACTTGATTCCCGTTAGAGTCTTCGTGTCGATGACGCCCGCGATGGATCGGATCTTGTCGACGACGACCTGACCGAGGACATTGAAGTCCTCCGCTTCGATCTTCGCGATCAGATCGTACTCCCCGAACAAGGGATGGAGTTCCACGATTTCCTTGACCTTGAGGAGCTCGTTATACACCTCGTGCTCCTTAGCGGGAGCGGTGCTAATGAGCACGAACCCGATGGCCATCCCTGGTCACCTCGCCCGGAACCTACTGACACAATATAACCCTTTCGTACCTTAGCGGCGGATTTGCGTCCTCTTGTCTCTCCATTAGAATGACGTGCGTCTCCGCGCCCGACCCAGCGCCTTCGACCACGTGGGCAAGTTCGTCTGAGTCCCCGTTGACTCGACGACACAGCTCGCGACGGCGGAGCCGAGGATCCCGCAGCGCCGCACGTCGTATCCCCTCGAAAGTCCCGCGTAGAATCCCGCCCGGTATGCATCACCCGCCCCGGTCACGTCGACGACTCGGGTTGGCGGGACCCGCGGGATTCGGACTCGTCCTTCGCGCGTGTACACAGTGCTCCCTCGCGCGCCCATCGTCACGACGACCACCGGAGCGAACCTCACCAAGCCGGCCGTCGAGGTGACGCGGACGAATCTCCTGGCACGCGCGATCTCCGCTTCGTTTCCGAAGAAATAGGTGGAGCGGCGGATGAGTTCGCGGAATAGGTGGGCCGTGTACACGTAGTGGATCTCCTGGGACGGGTCGAATGCGATCGTGCGGCCGAGGTCCTCCGCGAGTTTCGCGATCCGCAGGTAGTACAGCGGGCGGCCCGTGCCCAGATGCACCAGCTCGACGTCTTTGACGGAGTGTCGGAGTACGGGGAGCCGTGTGGCCTCTTTCATGGGCCCCTGGTCGATGATCGCCATCTGGTTTCCCCTTGGATCGGAGAAAATCCAGGCCGTCGGTGTCCTCGCTCCCCGAATCGCGCGAAGGTCTGTGAGGTCGACGCCGTCCGCGGCGAGCGCAGAGCGGTAGTCCGGAGGGAAGTCGGTTCCGACGAAGGAGGCGAGGCTCGTCTTGACGCCGAGCCGGGCAGCCGCCCGCGCTAGATTCCCGGCGGTACCGCCGAAATATCGGCTTCGATCTAGGATTTCAATTGACGTATTCGGGCGGGGCAAGCGGCGCACGCGGACGATGTGATCCAGGGCAACGTGGCCGAACGCACCGAGAAAGCTCCTCATGCGAATCCCGCCAAGTCCCGTTGTACGTCGGCGAATCGTTCGAAGTGGGTATAGGGGATTTCCTCTTCGTCGCACAAGCGGGCCAACTCCTCCTTCGCGAAGACGATGTCCGCTTCCAGGGCGGGGCACAGGTCCGAATGTCCATCTCCGACGTAGGCCGTCCGGTACCCCTCGGCCCGCAGTTCGAAGAGACGGAGGAGCTTGCAGGTTCCGCAGAGGGTGCACGTCGCATCGGCCCACGGGTACTCGATCCGCACGATCCCGCCCTCGAAGATCGCCCGGTTGGTGCGAACGGGGACGCGGATGTCCCACTTGCGCAGGAGATGGCGCACGTAGAAGTCAAGGCCTTCGCTCACGATCTCAAGGAGGATTCCGCCGGACTCGCAGAAACGAACGAAATCGAGGAACGTCTCATCCATCGCGACGTGCGAGTCGATGAACCGCAGGAGGTCATCCTGTTTCGCGTGGAGCAACGCGAACTGCCGCGCCATCGTTTCACGCGTGCCGATGGCCCGCGCGCGGTGGAGCTCCTCGATTTCCCACCACCCCGGCGGCGCGAATTCGGCCAGGATCGCTTCGGCGACGTCGGTGCGGGTGATCGTACCGTCGAAGTCGGTCAGGACCGCTCGTTTCGCCGGCAATTCGCTTCCCTGCCTTCCGCGCGACGGTGCATCAGGTCCCTTCGCGCCACGAATCCAGGTATGCGCGTTGCTCTTTCGTGAGCCGATCAATTCGGATTCCCGACGTGCGGAGCTTGAGTCGAGCGACCTTGAGGTCGAGGTCCGATGGGACCGCGTATACCCGCGGCTTCAGGCTCCCGGCGTGTTCCGCGAGATAGCCAGCGGCGCCCGCTTGGATGGCGAAACTCATGTCCATGATCTCGACCGGATGGCCCTGCCCGGCCGCGATGTTGACGAGCCTGCCTTCGGCCAAGAGGTAGACCCGCTTACCGCCCGACAGCGTGTATTCGTCGACGAATTCGCGGACGCGACGCTTCCCCTTCGACTGCCGCTCGAGGTCGGCCTTTGAGATCTCGTTGTCGAAGTGGCCCGCGTTCGCGAGGACCACTTGGTCCTTGAGCCCGGGGAAGTGCGCCGCGGTGATGATGTCCTTGCATCCCGTCGCGGAGACGATGAAATCCGCCGCCTTCACGGCGGCCCGCATCGGCAGGACGTCGAACCCGTCCATCGAGGCTTCGAGCGCCTTGACCGGATCCACCTCCGTCACGACGACGCGAGCGCCCAGACCTTTGGCCCGCATCGCGATCCCGCGGCCCGTCCACCCGTACCCCGCGACGACGAATGTCTTTCCGGCGATGACGAGATTCGTCGCGGTCATCAGGCCGTCAATCGTGCTCTGGCCGGTCCCGTAGCGGTTGTCGAACAGATGCTTCATCTGGGCGTCGTTCACGTCGATGATCGGGAACCGCAGTGCGCCGTCGCGCTCCATGGCGCGGAGGCGAATCACGCCCGTCGTCGTCTCCTCGTTCCCCCCCCGGACGCCGGGTAACAGCTCCGTCCTCTTCGTGTGCAGGAGGAAGACGAGGTCCGCGCCATCGTCAACCACGAGATCCGGCTTGAGATCGAGGACTTTGTGCAGGTTCTCGTAGTATTCCTCGTTGGACTGCCACTTGCGCGCGTACACCTCGAGGCCGTGGACCTCCGCGAGGGCCGTCGCGACGCTGTCGTCCGTGGAGAGCGGATTGCACGACGCGAGTCGGACGTTCGCGCCGGCCTCCCGCAACGACAGCGCAAGGACGCCGGTCTTCGCCTCGACGTGCAGAGCCATTCCGATGCGGAGGCCTCGGAGCGTCTTCTTTCGCTTCAGTTCCTCCCGGATCGCCGCGAGCACGGGCATATGGTCGCGGGCCCATTCGATCCGACGCGCGCCCCGCTCGCCGAGTTCCGACATCGGTGTGCCGATGCCCCGGACTCGATTTCAGCCTTCCGGTGGCCTACGGCTTTCGGAGGGCGGCATACGCTAAGATTGCGACGCCGACGGCCATGATCCCGTAGAAAACCGCGTCGATGGGCCATGACTGATGGACGTCCGACGGAGTCGGCACCTCCCAGTATAGGAAGCCCCCGTAATTGCGGAGCACGGCCCACGCATAGATCAGATCTCCGTCCTTGACGATGTTCGTCGCGTCTCCCCTCACATAGATTACCATAGTCTGCTGCGGATTGCCATCCTCGAGCTCGAGCGTCGTGATTGAACCCCCGAGGAAAGGACCGATGTACTCAACCCTCAAGACTCTCTCATGTACCGTGATTCCAGAGTCGAGCGCGTATCCGATATATTGGGGACTAGCGTTCCGCGACGCGAGGAGGTCTGCCCCGCTCACGGAGAACAGGGGCCAGAAGCCCAGGGCGAGGCCGAGGCCGACGAGCGTCAGCGCCAATCCGACAAGCGCCAGTCGTCTCAACTAGGTGCCTCCGTTGAGCCGTCCCGGTCCCCCTTCGGCTCCAACGGGGAGAGGACCTTCGGTCTTCGCCTTCGTCCGACTCAAGACGAACCGCAGTCCAAACGGTGTCATCAAGGTTGTGACCACGCCGGTCAAGACCAGGATCGAAAACAGGGTTCCATCGATGAGGCCCAGCTCGAGCCCGAGCGTCGCGACAACGAGCTCCATCGCTCCACGGCCGTTCATGCCGATTCCCACCGCCATGCAATCGCGGCGCGGCATGTGAGACCAGGCGGCCCCGACGTACCCTCCGACGAACTTGCTCGCCGCCGCAACCCCGAGGACCGCGCCGACGAGGACGACGTTCCCGAGGCTTCCCACCTCGAAGGTCAGGCCGATGAAGGCGAAGAACACGGGGCCGAAGACCCCGAGCGTGATCGCAGAGGTGGCGGACCGGACCGCCTTCACGTCGCGATCGGCGATGACGTGCTCCGAGACCAGGAGGGTCCCGAAGAAGGCCCCGACGACGAAGTGCAATCCAAGGAGGTCCGCCAGGAACGCGAATCCCAAGGCGACGAGGAACGGAAGGGCAAAGCCGGACTCCTTCGTGAGGAGGTGCCGGGAGGCACGGAGGATCCACGCGGCGAGTGCCCCGTGGCGGTACCGGAAGATCATGTCCACGCTCATCATCGCCGCGAAGAAGACGCCGAATTTCAGCAGGAGGACCGCTGCCGCCCATATCTCCAGGCCCAGCGGGCCGTTCAAGCTCACGAGCAGACCCACCGAGGCGAGCCCCGCCACGTCGCAGAGCAGCCCTGCCGACAGCAGGCTGCGTCCGAGGGGCGTGTGCAACAGGTCCAGGTCGGAGAGGATCCGTGCCATGACGGGCAATGCGGTGAAGGCCAGCGCGATCCCCAGGAACATCGCGGAGCTAGGCGCGAGCCCGATCGCGCCGCCAAGCACCGTGCCCGCCAGCGCGGGGATCGTGAACGCGCCGATCGCGATGAAGATGCCGCTGTCCCGGATCGAGCGTCGGACGTCCGCAAGAGTCAGTTCCAGCGCGGCGAGGTAGACGATGAAGAAGATTCCGAGATTCGCGAGCTCTTGGATCGCCGCGTCCGGGCGGACGAACCCGAGGACGGACGGCCCCAAGACGATGCCCGCGAGGATCTCGCCGACGAGGGCCGGGGCCTTCATCCGCGCAGCCAGCTCGCCAGAGAGGCGCGCGCCGACGAGTAGAATCAGAAGGCTGAGCAGGATGTCCATCGGGACTTCGGACTACGAGCCTTGGGGTCCATAAGCCGCGCGGCGAGGGTATCGGGGGTGATTTCGTATTGCGATAGCACCCGGGCCGCGAAGGCCCGCAAGGCACGAACCAAGGCCTTTAGCCAACCGGCTTTTATCTGGGTACCTCGGTCGGGACGGTCCGATGGCGCTCAAGGACAAGCTCCGCGTGGGCTGCAGCGGCTGGGGGTACGACGACTGGCTCGGCGGGTTCTACCCCCCCGGCACCCCGAAGTCCGACTACCTCAAGCTCTACGGGAGCGTATTCGACTGCGTCGAAGTGGATTCGTCCTTCTACCGCAACCCGGGGCCGGCGATGACGAAAGGGTGGCACAAGTCCACTCCCCCCGGATTCCTCTTCGCGATGAAGATGCCGAAACGCATCACCCACGAGAAGAAGCTCAAGGACGTGACGGAGAACCTCGGCTGGTTCTACGCGTCCGCCAAGGAGCTCCGCGAGAAGTGCGGACCCCTCGTCGCGCAGCTGCCGCCCTCGATCAAGTTCGATTCGCACTGGACGTTGATGCAGGCCTTCATCCAGGCGCTCGACGTCGAGAAGTACCCTCATGCGATCGAGTTCCGCCACAAGTCGTGGTTCCGAGACGAAGTGTACAAGCTGCTGCGGGATCGGAACGTGTCGATGGTGTGGTCGGAGAACCAGTACCTGCGTACCCCGAGCGAGGTGACGTCGGACCAGGTGTACTTGCGGATGGTCGGGGACCGCGAGATCACGGAGTTCAAGGAGGTCCAGAAGGACAAATCGGCCGAGATGCGGTCGTGGTACAAGGACCTGGATGGGACCGAGGACTCGATCAAGGGCGCCATGGTCTTCTTCAACAACCACTACGCCGGCTTCGGCCCGGGCAGCGTCAACGAATTCCGTCGTTTGGCGGGGCTCATGGAATATGAGTTCCCAACCGCGGCAGGGGCGCCGGCCGGGCAGAAGAGCCTCGGGGACTTTGGCTGATTACCGCAACCTACAAAGGCTTCGATGCTCTCGTCAGCTGGCGGGGAGGTCGTCCGTGGGAACGTCCATTCAAGTCGTCTTCGACTGCGCGGACCCGGATCGCATGGCGAAGTTCTGGGCAGCGGCCCTTCACTACAAGGAACAGGACCCGCCCACGGGCTACCCCTCCTGGCCCGAGTTCCTCAGGGCGACGGGCGTACCGGAATCGGAATGGAATACCGCCAGCGCAATCGTCGATCCGCAAACGATCGGACCGCGGATTTATTTCCAGCAGATGGACACGCCTAAGCCGGATAAGAACCGCCTTCACCTTGATCTCAACATTTCCGGTGGTGGGAAGGTCCCTCTTGAGGAGAGGGTGAAACGCGTCGACGCCGAGGTCGAACGGATTCTCGGACTTGGGGCGACGAAACAGCGCGTCGGGGAGGAGATCGACATGTACGACATCGTGCGCGCGGATCCGGGGGAGTACTGGGTCGTCATGCAGGATCCAGAAGGCAACGAGTTCTGTGTACAGTGAACCATGTCGGTTCGCTAGGTCTTTAGCCCGACGGGCGGATGAGGCTGCGTGCCTCGCGTCATCTTCCACGTGGACATGGACGCGTTCTACGTAAGCGTGGAGCGGCGTGAGAATCCTTCCTTGATCGGTCAGCGAGTCATCGTCGGCGCGGACCCGAAAGGAGGGAAGGGGCGCGGCGTCGTGATGGCCTGCAGCTACGAGGCCCGGGAGATCGGGATCCGTAGCGGGATGCCGATCGGACTTGCATGGCACAAGGCGCCGGACGCTATCTACCTCCGCCCGAACTACGATATGTACGGCTCCGTCTCGGAGAGCGTCATCGACGTCCTGCGCTCCTTCGCGGATATCCTCGAGCACGTGAGCATCGACGAGGCGTTCCTGGACGTCAGCACGAAAGTGCACGGTTTCGACGACGCGGCGGCCTACGCGCTTCGCGTCAAGGCGGCCGTCCGCGAACGGGAAGGGCTTGCGTGCACGATTGGCGTCGCGCCGAACAAGTCGGTCGCAAAGATCGCGTCCGACTTGGCGAAGCCCGATGGGCTGAAGGTCGTGCGCCCCGAGGAGGTTACCGCGTTCCTCGATCCGCTTCCGGTCACGAAGATCAGCGGGGTCGGCCCGAAGACCGCCGAGCAGCTCGATCGCGTCGGCGTTCGGACAATCGGCGACCTGGCCCGGTTCAAAGGTGCGGATCTCAAGAAGATCCTCGGGAAGAACTCCGTGTGGCTGTGGGGAATCGCGCGAGGCATCGAACAGCTTCCCGTCGAAGAGAGGCCGGACCCGAAGTCGATCAGCGTCGAACGGACGTTCGAGAGGGATGTCGCGGACTGGAGCCAGGTCGAAGCGACGTTGCGCGACGTCGCGCACAATGTCTTCCTGAGGGCGAAAGCCCAGGGCGCGACGTTCCGGACGATCGGCATCAAGATTCGGTTGGAGGGCTTTCAGACACACCTTCGTGAACGGACCCTTTCCTCGAACGTCATCGACGAGGACGTCTTGGCGGCGGTCTGCGGGGAGCTTCTTTCCGAGTTCGCGGACAAGGCGCATCGGGTTCGGCTCGTCGGCGTGCGGGTGACGAAGCTGGAGCGTCCGAAGACGAGCCAACCCAGGCTCACCTCGTTCGAGTGATCCGCGGCCGCTCGACGCTAGCTCGATGCGCGCTTGCGGGCCGACCGGCGCGGGCGTTTCGGCGGCGGCCGGACGCCGACGTTGCGGGCGAGCTTGCGCACGTCCTTCTCGTCCATCCATTCGACCTTTAGGTACTCGAAGAGCTCTGCGTCGTCCATCCCGAGCCGTCGGCCTTCGGCCACGCACGTGCGGTAGGCTTCAATCTCGGTTGGCGCGCTCGGATATTCGAAGCCCTCGGGGAACAGCTCCTTGCCCTCCCGGAACTGTCGGACGTGGACGAGTTCGTGGACCACATCGAGATAGATGTCCCGCCGCTTACCGGTCCGGAGGTAATGCGTCGAGACGACCAGATGGCCGTCCTCGTCGCTCACGCCCATGTACCCCCACTTGGAGGAGAAGAACTCCACCCGCAGGGTCCGTAGGGCCGTCTTCGTCTTCGAGCCGAAAATCGCTCGGACGGCCGGCAGGTCCTCGAAGCCCTTGAAGTGATCGAGGAACCGATCGTACCGCAGCCGGATGTCTTTCGGAATCTCGACGTCCGGGAGTCTCGCCCCTGCCATGGTTATCGGGCCCCCTTCGTCCCGGACAGGATTCGGAGGGCTTCCTTGCTGTGCGACCCGGGGTCGACGCGGCGATACGCGGCGAGGATCGTACGGTCGGGCCCGATGACGTATGTGACGCGCTTCGCGACGCCGAACAGGCCCAAGGCGTTGTAGGTCCGAGCGATTCGCTTGTCCGGATCCGCCACGAGGTCGAAGGTAAGTCGGTACTTCTCCCGGAACGCGAGGTGCGATGTCGCATCCTGGACGCTCACCCCGAGCACCTCCGCGCCGGCTTCCTTGAAGGCGCTGAGATCGTCGCGGAACGCGCACGCCTCGCGCGTGCAACCGGGCGTGTCGTCCTCCGGATAGAAGTACAAGACGACGGTCCTACCATCGAAGTCGCGCAGACGAATCGACCGGCCATCCTGGGTCACCCCTTGGAAGTCCGGGGCTTCCGTGCCGGGCTCGAGCAAATCGGCCATGGTGGCAGCGGGGAATCGTCCGCGGCATTTCAATGATTGCCCGGTGCCCGCCGCCCACCGGTCAGCCGGCTCTCGCCAACCCGGCCCAATCCTTCAGGATTTCTCGCGACGCGTTGAGCCCGGGGGATCCGGTAATCCCGCCTCCGGGATGGGCGCCCGAGCCGCAGAGGTAGAGTCCCTCGACCGGCGTCCGGTATCGCGACCATCCGGGGACGGGCCGGAGGACGAACGACTGATCGAGGGTCATCTCGCCATGGTAGATGTGGCCCTCCGTCAGACCGAACCGGCTTTCGAGGTCCGCCGGCGTCAGGACCTGCCGTCCAACGAGATGCCGTTCGAGGCCTGGCATGTAGTCGTCGAGGAGCGCCTCGACCCGGTCTGCGAGCTTCTCGCCCTCCTTGTCCCAGGTCCCCTGACGCAACTCGTAGGGGGCGTACTGGACCGCGACGGACATGACGTGCTTCCCGGATGGAGCGAGGTCCGCGTCGACGACCGTGGGCACGTACACGTCGAGGAACGGCTCGCCCGAGACTTTCCCGTATTTCGCGTCGTCGTACGCCCGCTCGATGTATTCCATCGAGGGGCAGACGCGGAAGTGGGCCGGTAGTCGGTCGGGGGATGCCGCGAGGCTCGGCGCGCCGTCGAGGGCGAAAATCACGGTCGCCAGGACGCCATTCATCTCGAAGTTTCGCACCCGCATGAGGAACTCCGGGCTCAGTTCCTCCGATTCGACGAGGCGCAGGAACGTGCGCTTCGGATCCGCGTTGGAGGCGACGACCTTCGCGTCGATCACCTCGCCCGACGTGAGTTCCACGCCCTTCACGCGGCCGCCCGCACAGAGGATCCGGCGGACCTCCGAATCCGTCCGAATCGTCGCGCCGGAGTCGCGCGCCGCGCCGCCGAGGGCGGCGGCGAGGTTGCCCATGCCCCCGCGGACGAACGACCCCGCGCCGCCCCCGTCCGGGAGAAAGTGGTGGATGAGCCCGAACGCCGTCCCGGGCGACCACGGTCCTTCGAACGTGCCGAGCAACCCGTCGACCGCGAGGCTCGCCTTCAGGAGCTCGGACTCGAACCACTCGTCCAGCGCGTCCCGGAGCGGCATGGGCGGCAGCCGTAACATCTGCTGCAAGGCGTCCTTGCCGAGCCGTCGCAGCCGGAGCGCTCGACGGACGAGGTTCGCCTGCTCCGCCAGGGACGGAGCCGCGAGGTTCGGCGGCGTCATCGCGAAGATCGGATCGAGGGCTGCCGCGAATTGGCGCAGGAATCCGACGAACCGCGGATACGCCTCCGAGTCCTTCGGCGAGACGGCCGCGAGTTCGGACTGCGTCTTCCGCACGTCCCGCCAGATTCGCAACGCGGCGCCGTTCCCCAGGGCGACGACCTCCGGATCCGGGGGGAGGAACCGGACGCCGCGGCCGGCGAGATTCAGGTCCTTGACGACCTCCGGCCGGAGCCGACCGCACACCGCGGCACCGGTCGAGCCGCGGAATCCCGGAGCGATCTCCTCGGTGGTGAGCGGGCCTCCGACGACCCCGCGACGTTCGAGCACGAGGACGCGGAGTCCGCCGCGAGCCAGATACGCCGCGGCGACGAGGCCGTTGTGCCCTCCGCCCACGACGACCACATCGAACGTTGCGACCATCCTCACACCTTGAGGAACATCCAATCTCGAAGAATCTCGCGGGCGGCGTTGTAGCCCGGCGCTCCCATCACGCCTCCGCCGGGATGGGCGCCGGACCCGCACAGGTACAGCGCCTTGATGGGACAACGATACTGCGACCAACCGGCGGTCGGCCGCAGGAAGAGCAGTTGGCTCGGCGTGAGTTCGCCGTGGAAGATGTTGCCTCCGGTGAGTCCGATCACTTGTTCGAGGTCCCACGGGCTCAGGACCTGCCGGTGGAGGATGATCTTCCGGATGTTAGGGACGTACTCCTCGATCGTGTCGAGGACCGTCTCCCCGAATTCATCGCGGCGGTCCGCCCAGCTCCCGTTCCGGAGCGTATAAGGCGCGTACTGAATGAAACAGGACATGATGTGCTTTCCCGGAGGGGTCAGGGTCGGGTCGAGCGTCGACGGCACGCACATGTCGACGTAGGGCCGGTGCGAGTAATTTCCGTACTTCGCGTCGTCGTACGCCTTCTCGATATAGTCCACGCTGGGGCCGAGGGAGATCGCGCCCTGGAGTTGGGGCCCGTTCCTCGGGAGGCACGAGAAGCTCGGGGCCTCTTTCAGCGCGAGGTTCACTTTCCCCGACGAGCCCTCGATCTTGAAGTTCTCGATGCCTCGCACGAACTCAGGCGGAAGGTCGGACCGTTCGAGGAACTTCAGGAAAGTCCGTTTCGGATCCGCGCTCGATGCGATGACCCGTGCATAGATCTTCTCGCCGCCGGGCAGCTCGACGCCGACCGCCC
>DASPXQ010000005.1:0-7045 GCA_035637195.1 Thermoplasmata archaeon
CACGAAATGCCGACGGGATGGTAGAAGCTCGCGCCGATCCGCGACAGCGCGACGAAGGCGAGGAGCGTCCAAAACGACGACGCGAGCGTGACGAGGAAGGAACCGAGGCCCAGGATCGCGATGCCGATCGGGAGAAAACGCGAAGGATCACGTCGATCTGCCATGACACCGAACAGGAACTGGAAGACGGCCGTTACGAGGAGCGCGGAACCTCCGAGCAGGGCGACCTCGATGGGTCCAAATCCGCCGAAGACGGCTTGGAGGACAGCAATCTGACCCGCGAGGACCGTGACGGCTCCGTCGTTCGTCAGGTGGTAGATCGAATTCGCGAGCAGGACGCGACGGACGCCCGGCACACGTCGGCGATAGTGCGCCGAGATATAGGGTTAGCCCCGCGCATCTAATCCGACGGTCAGCGGTCGGCACATCCAAATAGAGGAGCGAGGATGGGCGCCAACGGCCAGGAGACCGCGGACGGCCGACGGTGGTCTTTCGGGATCGCTGAGGAACGTCCCCCCTCCCTCGGAGTGGTGGCCCCGCGCAAGCGGGGGGCCTGAGAGGGCCGGCAAGGGCGCAGAAACGACACAGCCCGCATCGAGGATGATCCGCCCGGCGGTGACGTTGACGCGGGATCTGGTGAGACGGCGACACCCCACCGGAGCAAGTCCAAGCAGGCGCGATGCGCCAGGTAGGACGCTCAGTCCAATGCCGTCAGAACAGAAGGGGGCGTACGGCGGTCACCTGGCCCTCGTCTGTCGACGGGTCCAGATGCTAAGGATGTCGACCACCGCCTAGACGAGTTCTGGCAAGCGAGGGCGAGCTATGCCGTGCCGCTCTCGTCCAATGGAAAGCATTGGACTTTTCGCCCGGTCCGCTGCGTGCGGAGAAGTCCCTCACGGGCCATCCCCTTGACGTTGTAGGCGACCGCGGCGTGGTGACGATCCAAGCTCCGAGCGAGTTCCCGAATGCCGATGCCGGGATCCTGGGCCACCTTCTCGAGGACCGATTTCTGGAGCGGGCTCAGGGGCATGTCGCGCCAGAGAGACACATCGCCGTTCGGGTAGTACCAGCGGTGGCGGCGACCCTTCTCCGAATGGATGAGTCCTTGTTTCTCCAAGACCCGCAGATGGTACGCCGCGACGCCGTTCTGAAGGCCGATCGCATTCCTGACTTCCGTGAAGGAGGACCCGGGATGCTCGCGGACGGCCTCGTAGATCAGGAAGCGGACTTTCCTCTGGAGGACCTCCTCCCGGGTAAGGCGCGTATGCTGAAGCGCCGCGACGAACGCCGTCGCCGCGACGAGGACGGCTCCGCCCACTCCGGCCACCGCGATCCAGGGGAACGGATGCGAGCCCGGGCTGCCCAGGCGGACGGTGAACGCGGTGCTCTTCCATGTCCGCACGGGAATCGCTCCCGCGAGGGCGGATGCATTGCCCACATGGATCCACACATCGTAGAGGCTCCTAGGCAGCTCGGCGAACACCAAGGGGGATCCGGTCCAAGTCGCCCCGGCTTCGACGGTCCCTGTGGCCGGGTCCCGGAGTTCGACGTCAACGTTCGCGCCGGGCACGAGCTGAGTCTGAAGAGCCACGTCGCCGGAGGCTTCTCCGGAGACGCTCCGGAAGAGAGCTCCACCTCCTATCGACACGTCGTACCATGTCAGATACACGTGGTCATCCGGACCAGCGGACAAGCGTTGGTAGGACGACCCGTTCGCACCGCCTCCTTGCAGGCTGGCGCTAAACGATGCGCTCGTGAAGTTTTGGCCCATGTCCGCGGAGCTCGCCACGTAGATCGAACTACCCGTGAACGTCTCGTTGAACGATTGCCACGCTACGAACATCCGCGATTGGCCGTCGAACGCGAGGCTGCCGCCCAGTTCAAGTTCGTACATGCCTCGATATCGGCTCACTTCGATCGGCGGGGAAAAGCTGTCCCCCCGGTCACGAGAGACGGACACGAACGTGGCTTCCGGGCCGGAAGCCACCAACGAATTCCAAGAGATCGCGAAGGTTCCGTCGGGTGAGACGGCCACGGAGGGCGCCGAGGCACTCGACACGTCTGGCGGAGAGACCGCGGTCACGGATGGCCATGTGACCCCGCCGTCGTGGGATGCACCGACGGTCACGTACGCGCACGTTCCGATGCCGCACGATCCGTTGCTCGCCGTCAGGAAGACGACCGTGACGTTTTCCTGCAACACCGCGACGCTCGGGGTGGTTGCGGTCGCGCCGGAGGAAACGGTCACGGGTGGACTCCATGTGCTGCCTCCGTCCGCGGACCGGACGACGAGGAGAGTACCTGAGGGATCGACGACCCCCACGTAGACAGTGCCCGTGGCGGCGTCCGTCGCAATCGATACGCTTCCTCCGAAATCGATGAACGACACAACCGGCAGCCAAGAAACCCCCTGGTCGACCGATCGCAAGACCGCGACTTCACCCGTCGCCTGGTTCGGGTCGACGATGTAGGCGGCCCCACCGCTCCCGACGGCAATGCCGGGCCGTCCGACATCGCAGTTCGTGTTGTTGAAGCCGGAGCACAGGTCGACGGGGATGGGATCTCCGAAGGTCCGGCCCCCGTCGAGCGAGCGCCGGATCTTGAAGTCTGCCGGCGGCGAACTGTAACCCCGGAGGACGTAGATCGTTTCGTAATAGGGGCTGGACAGGTCTCGGTCGACGGCGATTCCCGTGTCGAGAGTTCCCGTGATGTTCAGGTGAACTGAATTCTGGTAGGGCGCGGCTCGGATCGAATAGTCGAGCGAGGCAACGAGGGGCTCCGCCGCGTTCGTAGGCAGCGGGGCGATGAGCGACGCCAAGACGACGCACGCGACGGCGGCCACGGAGAGCCATCGGACCGATTCAGACGACCTCGTTCCCTTCGACCTCGTCCGCCAATCGAACGGATTTGGTATCAATTCATTGGTAACAACTTAGCCACGACAAAGCCATGGCGGGATCTGGTGAGTACGGAGCGCCACCGGGCGACGATCGCCGCGGCGCCCGGAATTCGAATTCGCCGGGCGAACCGGGAGGACATTCCGGCGATCGTGACCATCTCGAATTCTTCCGTAAGCCCGGAGGAGGACGTCGGGTTTGGCACGCCGCAATCCGAATCCCCTTTTACCGACGCCGGGCGGCTCTCCGCGGCGTGGAAGGACCCAAACCTCGTGCGGGGAGCGGAGGCGAGGAAATTGAGGAAGCGATGCTGGAACTCGTTGTGAACGACGAATCCGGTCTGTGACGATCACCCTGCGCGCTTCTCGGGGGCATCGAGCTCGAACCACAGCTCGACTTCGTATCCGTCCGGATCCGACACGAACACATACGGCTCTCCAGGGACGAACTCCCCTCGACGCAGGATCGTGCCACCGGCGGCCCTCACGTCCCCCACCGCGGCCTCGATGTCTCGGGCATCGCGGAGTCGGAATCCGATGTGGGAGATCCCGCCTGCCACGCCCGCCTTCCGGCGATCCTGCTCGAAGACGATGACGTCGTGGCTCCCCGGCGTCTGGACCTGAATGCTGTGCTCGTCCCGATACAAGACCGCGACGCCGAGGAGGCGTTCGTAGAACCGGAGCGAGCGCTCCATGTCGCGAACGGCGAGGCCGATATGGGTGAGCCCGTACGTACGGACCATGCGTCACGCTCCCGGCTTGCGTTCCGCCGGTGCGAAGAACACGAGAGCGGTGAGATCCTCCGTGATATCGTGGAACCGATGTTCCACGCGGGCCGGGACAAACACGACGGATCCGGGCTGCACGTCCCGGTCTTCGGAACCCACCCGAATCCGCGCGCGCCCTCCTGTAACGACGTAGACCTCATCCTCGGCGTGTGGCGATTGCGGATCCTTGGCTGCCTTCGGAAGGGAGTACAGCCCGCCGCTCATCGTCGGAACGCGAAGGAACTCCAAGTACGCCCGCCCCTGTCGCTTTCGGCGGGCTGACAACTCGGCGATTTCGAACGCGTCCATCGAGTCCTCCGGCCGGGGATGATTACGACGGATATAGACGTCACGTCGGCCACTCAGTGTAAGCCGCAACATTAAGTATCATCAACCTGTTTGCGAAGTCGTTCCGATGTCATCCGAGCCGACCGAAGACCAGCGGAGGCGCGATTCTCCACCACCCGTGGAGTTCGTGCGGCCGAATGAGGAGCAAGCACCGCTCCCGGCGCGGGACCAGCCCGCCGCATGGGTGCCTCGTCCGGAGGACTACCGGCCGCCGGATCAGTGGACGCCGCCGGCCCGCCCGCCTCCCGGACGCTCGAACCTGCCGAAGCTGGCGGGCCTCCTCCTCATCCTCGCAGGGGTCGTCGGCATGGCGGGGGCGATCTACAGCGCGTTAACCGTCTCCGTGGCGGACTACGTGGAGTTCGTCAACAGCACTCCGCCGGAAATCGTCACAATCCTCTCGATCTGTAGCCTCATCTCCGTCTGGTCGCAGGCGCTTGCGATCCTTGGCGGCGTCATGGCGTTCCAACGCATGAACTGGCGACTGACGCTCGTGTGCGCGGTCTTCTCCCTGTTCACACTCGGCATCGTCTACTTCGAGGCCTCTGCAATCGGGTTGCTCGGCCTCATCGTGACCGTGCTCGCAAGGCCATACTTCGTAACGTGAGCACGGGGTTCAGCCGGTCGCGTCCGGTCCTCAGGCCTGGACGTCCTCTCGCTTTCGGATCAGGAAGCGACAGACGGGATCACCGGCGACGACCCGGTGGGATGTCTCGACGTCGGCGTGGAGCAGTTTCTGGAAGAGCTCGCGTTCGACGCCGCACGCGTCGGGATAGACTTCGGCCACCGCCATGATCGGACAGTTGTGCTCCATCATCTCGATCGACGTCCGACCGGCGCGGCCGAGCTCCGCCATATACCCGCCCTCGTCCCGAATCTTGACGAGCTCCTCGACCCGCCCCCGCAGCGGGCCGTCGGGCATCCGATCGCGGTTCGCCTCGAGGACCTCCTGCGCCCGCTGCTTCAGCAACCGCACGACGGCGTCGTGTCCGAGCCGCTCCTCGATGAACTGCAGCGCGCAGAGCGTCATGTGCGTGTACGCCTCCGGGAAGAGGGACGCGGACCGGCCGCTGAGACGGAAGTACGCACGGGGTCGCCCGCGGCCTCCGGCTCTGGAGGACCGCTCGATGAGGCCTTTGCCCTCGAGCGCGGTGAGATGCTTCAACGCCGCCATCTTCGACATGCGCAACTCCTGCGAGAGATCCGTCAGGGAGACGGAGCCCTGGCGCTTCAGGGACAGCAGGATCTGCCGCTTCGCCGAGGAGAACCCGGCGTCGAGCGCGCCCACATCGACTTCGCTCGCAGGCGTCATCGCCGCAGAAAGACGTCCCGAGATAATATACCTGATGATTTACAAAATAGACGTCGGCCGATGCCGTCGACGAGAGGACCGCCGCGGCGACGTCGAGCGGTCTCTCGCAAGATTCTTCCAGCGCCGGACATTCGTCCCGCCGATGCACACACGGACATTGGGCCGCACCCGGCTGCAGGTCTCCGAAATTGGGTTCGGAGCTTGGGGCGTCGGCGGGAACGCCCACGGAAATTCGTACGGTCCGACGGACGACGGCGAGTCAGTTGCCGCAATCCGCCGAGCGCTCGATCTCGGAGTGAATTTCTTCGACACGGCGGACGTCTACGGCTGGGGGCATAGCGAGGAGATCCTCGGGCAAGCCCTCGAGGGCCGCCGGGACGAGGTCTTCCTCGCGACGAAGGTCGGCGGAGACTTCTACCACGGTGGCGTCCGCCTCAACCTCGAGCCGGGGTACATCGCCTTCGCGCTCGAACGGTCCCTTCAGCGGCTCCGCACGGACCACGTGGACCTGTACCAGTTGCACAATCCGCCCGCCGAGATGATGGGCGACCCCGCGACCTACGATACCCTCGACGCCCTGAAGGCGGAACACCGGATCCATCACTACGGCGTCTCGATCCATGAGCCGTACGAGGGCACGTTGTGCCTGGAGGCGGGGAAGCCGGAGGTGCTGCAAGTCCCGTTCAGCCTCTTCCGGCAGGAGTGGATCGACGAGCTGTTCGCCGGGGCCCGGAAGGCGGGCGTCGGGATCATCGCCCGAGAACCGCTCGGCAACGGATTCCTGACCGGGAAGATCGCACCCGACGCTCGGTTTCCTTCCGGTGACATCCGTCATCACTGGCCGCCGTCGATGATCGCCGGCCGCGCGATGGCGGCGGAGCGACTCCGGTTCCTCGAGCGTCCCGGTCGGACGATGGCCCAGGCCGCGGTGCGGTTCGTCCTCGCCTTCCCGGAGGTCTCCGTTGCGATTCCTGGTGCCAAGACGCCGGCGCAGGTCGAGGAGAACGCAGCCGAGACTCCGCCCCTCACCGACGCCGAGATCCAGCGAGCGCGTGCCCTGCACGCGAAGGACTTCGGCCTCTGAGCCCGGGTCTGAAAGCTTTTAGCCAACCCTCCGCTTAGCCCTCCATGGGAGCGCGCAGGCGGATGTGGGGCCGGGACGACCTCCTCGCCGAACTCAAGGGCCTTGGCCTTCTGCGCGACCGAGCGCTCGAACGCTCGTTCCTCCGGGTGCGGCAGGAGGATTTCCTCCCCGACGTGTTCGGCCCCCTCGCGTACTCCGACATGCCGCTGCCCATCCACGCCACCCCGAGTCCGCCCACGATGCCTTCCCCGAGGTGCCTCATCGCGGCGCTTGATCTCCTCGAGCCGGCACCGGGCCAGCGAATCCTGATCGCCGGATGCCGCGGCGGGTACGTCGCGGGCCTCCTCGCGGAGATCGTCGGCGCCGAGATGATCGTGGTCGCCGAGTCCGATCCGGTGCGGCTCTCCCGGGCCGCCGATCGACTCCAGGACGCGGGGCTCGACCGGGTGCGCGTCGTGTCGACGCCTCCGGAGGAACGGTTCGACCGAATCCTCGTCCTCGACGCGACCTCCCCGCGGCAACTCGTCCCGAGGCTCGCCGATCCCGGGTTCCTGATCGCCCGCGGTCGCGGCGTCCACGACCTCGCGTTCCTCAAGCTCGTCCACAACGCGGGCGAGACGATGCAGATGACGTTCAAC
>DASPXQ010000006.1:0-4408 GCA_035637195.1 Thermoplasmata archaeon
AGGGCCCATCGGAACTTTCGCAGACAGAGCAGGGGCCTCGGGGAACTGACGGTAGATGAGCTGACTGATCCGGTAGGCCGGCTGGTAGATGCCCACCCACTGCACGGACGGAAGCCTGGCGACGACCTGCGCTGTCCAAGAATCCATTGAAACGATGAAAGCGAAATTGGGAACGTAGTTGTAGAGGCGAGCGCCACTCGCCTTCAGATCGTCGACCCAGCCGGTCTTGACGGGCCCGATGAACTGGACGAGATAGAGACCGGTGACCCCCGGTCCGTAGGAATCGATTCGCAAATTCCCCGCGATGTCGGGGGCACCCTTCGCGGTGTCAAACTGGATAGAACCCAGGTAGAGCATCGTCCGGTCCCCAAGGATCCGCACGACGAGGCCGCGTCCCTGGAGGTCATGCAGGACCTGGCTCGGAACCGTGGCGAGGACCAGACCGCCGTAGTCGACTTTGGTGACGACACCCATGAAAGATAAGGCGTGACGTTCGGAGAGGGTATTGCTCCGGAGCAAGACATCGATCCCGGACCCCGTGCCCGAGCCGAGCAACCCGATCGACGGTGTGGCACGCGCCGACACCGTCAGCGCGAGAGTCCCGGAAATCAGCATCGCGATTGCGATGCTAACCGACAGGACGCGGTTCAGGTCGCGGCGAGACACGGCATTCGCTGCCACAGGCGTTTGAGAACTCACGTAAACCCCTTCCCCGTCAACGCTACGGACTCCCTCCCGGCGCACCCAGCGAAACGCTAGATGCACCGGCCCCAGGTGCCGAGGGGATTGACATTACAGGAGATAAGGATAACGGAGACGTTCGGCCCGCTCCGCCGCACACCGTCGTCGGCGGGTGACAGTACGCCGCATCCATCTCCGCGCCTCAGCGCACCAATCGCGGCACGGAATTTCCACGGTCCCGCCATGGGCTCGCCCGCCTTCCGGCTACGCCCGGGCATCGACGAACGGCAGCGGATGGAGCTTCGCGAGGAGCATCCAGCCGCCGCGATCGACGAAGAGCGTGTCCGTCGGCGACACCGCATCGACGCGGAGGAGGGCGAGGGCGATCACCCAGCCGACCGTCGGGGACCACGCAGCGCTCGTCACGGCGCCCACCTTCTGGTCGCCCTTCAGGACGGGGTCGCCGCGTTCCGGCGGCATGTCCCCCTCGATCCGGAGGCCGAGGAGCTTCCGCCGGACCTGGCCGACGTACGTTCCGCGGGCGACGGTCTCCTGGCCGACGTAGCAGCCTTTCGTGAAGCTAAGCGCTGAGTCCGGGGCAACCTCGAGGGCGAGCGTCTCCTCAGACATGTCCGTGCCGAATCGCGGGATGCCCGCCTCGATCCGAAGGACGTCGTACGCCTCACGGCCGATCGGCGCGGCGCCGGCGCGGATGAGCGCCTCCCACGCCCCCGCGAGGTTCGTGTCCGGGGACCAGATCGCGAATCCCCGCTCTCCCGTCGGCCGCGTCTGCGCGACGTGACCGACGTGGCGCCTGTCGACGGGGAAGCTGACGTAGGCGTCGAGGGCGAGGCCGCGGACGTCGACCCCGAGCGCTCGCGTCACCACGTCGTCCGCGCGCGGGCCGTGCACGCCGAGGTGGCCCGTCGGCCCGAGGTCGCGGAACTCGACGTCATCGCTGACGCGGGCCTTCTCAAGGATCCTGAGGACCGTGGGCTTCTGGACCGCCTCGATGTCGAGGACCAGGGACTCCGGGAACGCGTACACGCGGAGGTCCCCGAGGACGCGGCTCTTCTCGTTCAAGAGGAGCGCGTACGCGGACGTGCCGGGCGCGAGGACCTTGATGTCGACGGTCAGGATCCCGTCCAGGAACGGCACCCGCTCGGAGCCGGTGAGCTCGATCTTGGCGCGGTCGCTCATGTCGATCACGCCGGTGCGGGTGCGTACGGCGCGGACCTCCTCCTCCAGGCTCGCATACCCGGCCGGGACGTTCCACTCGGCTTCCGGGCGGAGGATCGCGCCGGCGACGTCGTGGAGGGTCCGAAGGGGAAGGTCTTGCATCCGGGGTCGAAAGAGGCGACCGTCCCTTTTGGATGTTGCGCCTGAGCGGGGCGGCGCCCCCACGCCTCCTCGCGGCCGTTGCAGCTCGGGTCGGAACCTTGATATCGGGGCGCGTCTTCGTGCGCAAGGGATGCCTCCCGACCTGCGCGAGGGCCACGTGTCCATCTTCGCGAAGCGGCTCATGCGCAAGCCCCGCACGCTCCATTGCCCCTACTGCGACGGCAAGGTCCTCTTCACTCGCAACGAGGAGCACCTCGACGCGAAGAACTGTCCGCACTGCGGGATGCGCGTCGAGCGACGCGAATGGCCGGAGAAGATGTACGATCCGATGCCGATCCTCCGCTCGCAGCCCGGCGGTCCCGACGCCCTGAAGATCGAGACGGCGGACCCGAAGGAAGAGCCGAAGAAGGCCGAGAAGAAGGCCTAGCCGAACACGGCCCCGCACTTCAGGCAGTCGCTCCAGTACTTCCCGACCGGAGCGCCGCACTCCCCGCACTCGCCGCCTCGCGAGGTCTGATCCGCCTTGACGACGACCAGCTCGGTCTCCGCGAGCTTCTCCCAGCGCGGCTCGCGGACGAGCAGGAAGGCGAAGTCGTCCGCCCACGTCTCGAGCTCGAGGAACGCGATCCGCTTTGCGACGATCATGTCGTTGACGCCTTTCAGGAAGTCCCTCGCGTCCTTGAAGCGGACGACTTTCTCCTGGTCGCCGACGGTGAGCTTTCCCTTTCGCAGGCCGAGTTCCTTGTCGAGCCAGGTCACGTCCTTCATCTCGGCCGTCAGCTTGAAGGAGCTGAGCCGGAGGTTCACTTCCTCGAGCAACGCATCCGGCTCGAAGGCCTCCGGCACACGGAACCCGAGCCAGTCCGCGAGGACCTTGGTGACGGCCCGGTACGGTTGTGCCCGGTAATCGCTGAGGAACGCCGCCCCGCCGCCCGGATACGAGCCAATCCGTTTCTCGAAGACCGTCCTCGTCGCTGGGACCGTGAGACCCAGGTCGACGAGGGCCGCGTGCACGTCTCCGATGACGGACGCAAGGTCGGCCGGCTTGGCCGGCGCCGCCGGCTCCGCCGGTTTCGCCTCGGGTGTTGGCGTGGGGGCTTCCTCCGCCGGCGGCGCGCCCTTCGCCTTCGCCGCCTCCTTCGGCTTCTCCTCCGGTTCTTCCTTCCCCTTCTCGGGTTTCTCCTTCTTCCAGAACCTGAGGGGCATCGGCGCGCGCGTAGCCGGGTCGCTCGTAATAAGAGTTGTGCTCACTCACTTCAAGAGTCGCCGGGACATCGACGCGGCTAAGTATCCGCGGCGCCTAGCCCCGAGCGAGGCACTGGGTTGGGGACCGAGCCGCGGGTCGTCCGCACGCACCGTCTTCGAGACGCATGGCCGCCGATCTCCGAAGACGAGGTCGAGTTGCCGAGCGGGAACCGGAGGCAGTGGGTGCGGCTGCACTTCGGCACCTCGGCCGCCATTTTGCCCCTCGTCAAGAAGGAGATCGTGCTCACGCGCGAGTACCGTCACGGCCTCGGCCGAATCGCCTTCTCGCTCCCCGGCGGTACCGCGAAGGATGGCGAGAGCCCGGAGGCGTGCGCCCGGCGCGAGCTGCTCGAGGAGACCGGCTTCGAGGCGAAGCGGTTCCTCGAGATGTACGCGGGGAACAACCTGACCGCGTACCTCGAAGGGACGCTGCACATCTTCTTCGCGAAGGATTGCCGCGCGACGGACCGCCGGCCCGATCCCGACGAGATCATCGCGGTCGAACGGATGAGCGTCACGCAGGCGCTCGCCCGCGCACGAGCCGGCGAGTTCGAGTCGACCGTCGTGACGCTCGCGATCCTCATGGCGGACGCGCGCGGTTGGCTCGTCGGGTAGGGCTCCGGGCGAGGAGGACAGATGAGGGCGGAGGACCTGACGAATCCCGTGGTGCGGGCGGTGGTCGTCGCCATTCGGGACAGCGACCGCAACGCGTTCTTCGCGGCCTTCGCGACGTCGGCGACGCTGACCGACGACGGGGAGATGCAGCACCTGCGCGCGTGGGCGGATCGCGAGTTGTTCCGGTCGCACGGTCGCCTCGATCCCGAGCGGGAAGGGCGAGACGGATTGGACGTGTTCGGCCGATTCCACTCGGACCGGTGGGACATGGAGACCGTCTGGCGGTTCGATGTCTCCGACGGACTCGTTCATCGCCTCGAGGTCGCCGCCGGGTGAGGGGTACCCCGCCGACGGCCGACCTGTCGCAGGCCCGAACTCCAATCGGATCTCGGATCCGACTCAGGTGAGGGATGCGTGGGGCAGGATTTGAACCTGCGAACCCCTTCGGGACAGCGACCTCAACGCTGCGCCTTTGACCAAGCTGGGCCACCCACGCACGCGCCGCTTTCATTACGAGATTCGTTAT
>DASPXQ010000007.1:0-5696 GCA_035637195.1 Thermoplasmata archaeon
TTCCGCAGATTGTCGCGGCGCTCGGTCACCAGCCGAAGAAGTCCGGAAAATAGGACACAGGCAGCTCGTTGCCTAGTCTTTGGCTCGGTCCCAGGGCCTGACTTGCGACTGCAATAGAAGCGCATCGGCGGCACAGGCTAATCCGATCGGGCGGCTGCGGCAGCATGAACATGGCCTCGCAGAAGTGCGTTCACAGTCGGCCTGACGATCCAAGGTAACTATCAGTGCGTGGGCCTTCGTCCGGGAGTCGACCGTGGCCCTATGTATTATCATCAGCGGTGCGCGTGCTTTCCATGGATGAGCGAAGCCTCATCGGGGACTAAGCCGTAGCCTCGGCGACATGGAGCCGATCATCGCGGGCCGGGACCTCCGGAAGTCCTGGGGCGCCACGCTCGTCCTCGAGCACGCGGACTTCCTCCTCCACGCGGGGGACAAGGTCGCCCTCGTCGGCCCGAACGGCTCGGGGAAGAGCACCCTGTTCCGGCTCCTCGCAGGCGAGACCACGCCCGACGTGGGAGACCTCGTGCTCAAGCCCGGCCTCCGGTACGGCTACCTCCCGCAGGTCCCGAACGTCCCTCCGGAGACCGCCGTGCGGGACGTCCTCTCCGCCCCGAGCCCGGAGGCGCAGCGGATCGAGGCCGATCTAGCGGCCCTCGAGGCGTGGATGGCCCGCCCGGACGCCTGGGACGCCCCGGACGCGAGCGCCCGCATGGCCCGCTACGAATCCCTCCACGTCGCCCTGGGGTCCGCCCGCAGCCAGAGCGTGATCGTCAACGACCCGATCCTGAACGACCTGGGCGTCGGCGAGGAGCTCCTCGACCAGCGGTTCGGCTCCCTCTCCGGCGGCGAGAAGTCCAAGGTCCTCACCGCGCGCGCCCTCGCGAACGCGAAGGACAAGGACGTCCTGCTGCTCGACGAGCCGACGAACCACATGGACGTCGACACGATCGAGACGATCGAGGCGTTCCTCGGGGAGATCGACGCGGCCGTCCTCCTGGCGAGCCACGACAAGTTCCTCCTCGACGCGATCGCGGACAAGGTGATCGAGATCGACCGTCTCCGCACCCTCGAGTACGTCGGCAACTACACGGACTATAGGGTGCAGCGCGACGCGATCGCCCGGGCGAGGGAGGCGCAGCGCCACCGGCATCAGGAGGAACTCAAGAGGCAGCTCGCGATCATCGAGGCGTTCAAGTCCCGCAAGGTGTACGAGCAGGTCCTCTCCCGCAAGTTGCGGGTCGAGCGGATGCGGCGCGAGACGCCGGAGCCGCCGCCGACCGCCCCGAGGGCCTTCCGCCTCTCCTTCCGCACGGGCGCCTCCGGCCCGGGCGTCGTGCGCCTCGAGGGCGTCGCGAAGTCCCACGGCGGCCGCCTCCTCTTCGCGGACGTCGACCTCGAGCTGGCGAAGGGGGACAAGGTCGGCCTCGTCGGCCCGAACGGCGCCGGGAAGACGACCCTCCTCGAGGTCCTCATCGGACGCCAGGAGGCGGACGCGGGATCCGTGTTCCGGGGCAAGAACCTGGCCATCGGGTATTTCGCCCAGGAGGCGGAGGAGCTCGACTTCTCCCGCACCCTCCTCGAGGAGATCCGCAGCGTGCGACGTCCGGAACCGCCGGAAGCCTGGGCGAGGGGCCTCCTCGGCCGCTTCTGGTTCCGGGGGGATGCGGTCCACAGCCGCGTCGGGCAGCTCAGCGGCGGCGAGCGGGCGCGCCTCGCCCTCGCGAAGTTCATCGCCCAGGACTACGACCTCCTCGTCCTCGACGAGCCGACGAACCACCTCGACATCGAGAGCCAGGAGATCGTGGCGGCGGCCCTGAAGACGTATCCGGGCATGCTGCTCGTCGTGAGCCACAACCGCAGCTTCCTGAACGAGGTGGCGAACAAGATCGCGATCATCGCGCACCGCCGCCTCGCCGTGTTCCAGGGGACGTTCAAGGACTCGTGGGCCGCGGCGAAGATGGCGGAGTTCATGGCGGTGCGGCAGAAGCCCCGGTACCGCGTTTTGCGGGTGGTTAAGGACTGGGAGACCGGGAGGGCCTACCATGGCGGAGATGTGATCGCGCTGAACGGGGCGGAGACCCAGGCATTCTTGCGCTTGCTGCGGTGGGCGGAGGCCGCGGGGCGCGTAGAATTCCTCGGAGCCTGAGAATTCTCGACGCCCTTGGACCTGGATTGCTCTCCCTTAGTGGGCTTCGATAGCCAAGGCTCGAACGCGTGTGCATGATATCGTTCCCACGCCGCGAGGCCGGGTCCAGCCGCGGTACTTCTCTCCCGCGCTCTATCGTGGGATGGTCCGAGGAACCTTCCGCCGCCCGATCCGCCAAGTAATGGGAAGGGGTTGGGCCAGAGATCGGAGGAGAACGAGCAGACTCCCCAGGGACTCTGAGTCCGCACTTTCGAAAGCGCGCTGCTCGCAATCTCGGTCTGCGTCAATCCGAACACTTCCTCACCCCGAGCGCTTTCCTGAATAACGTCTGACGCCTGAGCACGGCGAGGCTCGGCCATCGTCGGGACAACGATGATGGTCGCGGCTTCTCTCTCGCAACGTCGTGGCCGCGGGGCTGACGCGTTTCTACCGGTACGTCTTGCTCGGAAGTGCCCTGTCGGGAACTTCGTTCCCGGCGACGAAATTTCTTCTTACATTCCTCGATCCATTCAGCCTGGGATTCATCCGAGTTGGGATCGCCGCGGTCCTCGCGACCCCTCTCCTGTTCCTGCGCCGCTCGGGTGTCCTCGAGGTATTCCTTGACGGGGGCGTCTGGCTCGTCGCGTGTTTGAGCGCGGTCTCGATCACGCTCTTGCACGTTGCCATCACAATGACAACGGCTTCGAAGGCCAGTTTGATCGTAAACGCAAACCTCGTCTTCATCGCACTCTTTTCGGTGTGGCTCTTGAAGGAACGCCTCACAGGACGGCAGATCGGGGGGATCGGAATCGCCCTCGCGGGAGTTGGCCTCCTCGCGGCGGGGAGCGATCCCCAGGCCGCCTTGCGTCCCGGAGCAATCGGTGACGCGCTTGCGCTCTCCTCGGCAGCCTTGTCCGGTCTTACCGTCGTGCTGACGAAACGTCTCCTGGACCGGCATGATTACGTTCGCCTTGCCGTGGCCGTCTTGTTGATCGCATCCGTCGCCCTCGTCGTCCCGATGTTCGCGTTCGGAGGACCGATCGCGCTGCCCTTGGTCGGGTGGACGGTCTTGCTTTGGGTCGCCGGGATTTCGACTTTCCTTGCGACCTTAATGTGGACGTTCGGACTCGGTAAAGTCGGTGCGACCGTTTCCTCGCTCCTGTTCGCCGTCCAGGTCGTCGTCGCGGCGGGCCTGTCCGTCCTACTGCTTTCCGAACCCATCACCCTGGCATTCCTCGTCGGCTCGGTCCTGATCCTCGGGGCCGTCCGCCTCACGGCGAAGGGCCCTTGACGGAGATGCCGGAACCGGAAGCTTACCCATCCGCGGAAATGCGGCCCTTCGATACGAGAGTCCTTCCATCGACATGAAACGTGGCATTGAGGAGGATCGCGTCGAGATGCGATTTCGACACGACATCGCCGCCGCCCTGGGGGAACATGCTCGACCCGAGCGCGATGTTCACGCCGCCGCGGAGGGATTCCGCGTCAACCGGAGTGAGGGAAGAGAGGCTCGCTCGGGAATCGAGGCCGAAGCCCGTGTGCGAGAAATGGTACGAGTCCGGATCTTCCCAGGATTCGATCCATGCGGCAAGGCGGCGGGCATCCCTCCCGCCCTCTATGTCGACGGCTCTTCCGGCCGAGACGCGGACCCGAATCGGCTCATCCGGAAGGAAACATTTCGGGTAGAGTGAAACGGGGCCGTCGATGACGAAGGTTCCGTCGACCGCCCCGCGTTCGGGGTAGAAAGTGATCGCCGACACGCCGACGCTGTCGTACAGGTGATGCGGCTTTGCCACGAAGCCGGCCTGGTAGGCGAACCGTCGTGCGCCACAGCGAATGACCGCATCCGTCCCGTTCTCGGACGTGATCCGGATTTCCTTCGCACCAGCGAGGGCTCCCGAGATCCGCCTCGCTTCGTCCGCGCGCTCGCGCCGGGGCGCCAGGCGCACGAGGTCGTCGTCATCGAGGAGGACTTGGAGGATCGGGACGCCGAATCGAAGAGTCTCCGCGTTCGCGGTCGTGTACAGCCAAGGCTGCGTCGCTAGATCGACGACGAGAGCGGACGCTCGAAACACGATGAGGGCCGGCGCCGGTGGCGAAGCGAGCAGTCGGTCCGAGGTCTCTGTTCCCACGAGCAAGAGCGGCCGGGCTCCCAGAACCAGGGCGGCGGCGAAGAACGCCCGCGGAAGCGACCCGCGTCTCGCGGTGTCCGTCCAAATCACGACACGCTCCTCGGGACCGATGCCGCAGAGTCCGAGGGTCGTCGTCGCCGCAGCGACGGTCTCCGGACGGCTCTCCGTCAGCCTGCCCCCTGCGTCGTGCGTCGCGGCCGGCCGGCCACCTCGTGTTCAGCCCTTGCTCAGTTGGTTCCAGTGGTCGCTCTGGCGGCCCTCGGCTGGGTTGAAGACGTACCCGCCGATCCAGTCACGGAAGACGTGGAAGTTCAGCGGCTGTTCCATCGTAATCACCGGGACGTCGTAGTAAGCGGCCCACTGAATCTGCTGATACATGCCGAACCGCACGTTCTGGTCCAGCTCCCGGGAAGCCTGGTCGACGAGGGAGTCGACCGTGGCGTTGTGGTATCCCGCGAGCGCGGACCGCCAGCCCGAGCTGTGCATCATGGGGAACGCATAGATGTGTGGGTCCCAGAAGTAGCCGCCCCACCAGAACATCCACATCGGTAGCGCGCCGTTCACGTAGAGGTCGATGAGGGGTCCGACATCGAGGACCTGGACCTTCAGGTCGAAAGCCGGGTTGATTTGCTTCAGACTCTGTGCGAGGAGTTCCCCGCGAATCTGCATCTCGTCGTTCGGCTCGTGGTACAAGGTGAAGCTGAACCCGTTTTGCCAGACGGGACCGGGCGAGGCCAGGGAGCCGCCCCAAGCGAGCTTGAATTCGTCGGCGGCTTTCACTTGGTCGAACGGATACGAGGGCACACTCGGATCGTTCGCCCACATCGGCGGGGGAATCGGGGAGTTCGTCCGCACGGCGAGGTTCTGGTACGCGGACTGGAGGTACTGGTCATACGGCATCGCGTAGTTCATTGCGCGCCGCACATGGAGGTCGCTGAAGAACGTCGCGTTGATCCCGGTTGTGCAGCACGGCACCTTCGCCATGTTCACGTTCTGAGACATCCCGGTGAAATGGATGAACGCCGTCCTGCCTCCGGAGATGATCTTGACGCCCGGAGCCGTTTCGATCTGGGACTTGAACTGCGGAGTCACGTCCGCCTGGTCGGCGTCGCCCGCCTTGAGCAAGGCAATCCGCGTGCTTGCCTCCGGCGCGATGACAAGGACGACGGTCGTCACGCTCCTCGGCGGCCCCCGCCAATAGTATGGGTTCGCCTCGAAGATGAGTCGTTGACTCAGATCCCAGCGAACCAGGTTGTACGGCCCCGTCCCCATCGTATGACGCTGCATCCACAGGTCATCCTTCCCCGTCCAGTTCACACTCGTGTCCGCGGGATTCCATCCGCCGTGGCTAATCACGTACGCTTTCGACAGGATGTACGTCGGATTGAGACCGGCGAGGACCTGGAGGAACGGCGCATAGACGTAGCGGATGTGGAAGA
>DASPXQ010000008.1:0-5311 GCA_035637195.1 Thermoplasmata archaeon
GGCCGCGATCGGCGTCCCCGATCCGTATCGCGGCGAGTCAGTCAAGGCGTTCGTCGTCCTTAAGGCCGGGAAGACGGCGACGGCCGACGAGATCATCGCATTCTGTAAGGAGCGCCTCGCGTCGTTCAAGGTGCCGAAGCAGGTCGAGTTCACGAACGAACTCCCGATCTCGCTCGTCGGGAAGGTCCTGCGCCGGGAACTGCGGGAGCGAGAACTCGCGAAGGCCTCCGCCGCCCGCTGAACCCTTCACGAGAAGCGAGTCGAAACGACCGCCGTGCCGAGGAATCGGCCCAAGTCGTCGGCTTCCTCCCGGACGAGCGCGCGGGTCGCTTGGGCCATCGCGCGAAACGGCGTGACGCGGACCGATAGGCGAGCGCCCTTTCGTTCGTGGGACCACACGCCCGCGACCCGCCCGTCCAGAAGGACGACGGCTGCGAGCCAACCTTGCGGACGATACACGCGTTTGTAGTGAGCCGCATCCACCAGGTGGCCCTTGTCCACGTGCCCGAGGAGCAATGAGTCGAAGAATGGGAGGAGGCGGACGACCGGCCCGTCGAGCTTTGCCCGGCGCAAGGTGGCGAGGTCGTCGCGGAGCACCCAGCCGACGCGCCCGGCGACCTCGAGGGCGGCCATCTCCGGCTCGAGGCGTCTCCAGACATCACGGGCGTCTGCGGCTGTCATGTACGTCCAGCGCGCGTAATCGCGAACGGTCGCGGGGCCGTGCGCTCGAAGGTACCGCCTCAGCAGTTCGAGTTCGGCCTTTTCAGCGGGCACGTCGGCGAAGTTCGGAAGCCAGTCCCCCGGGCGGACGAACGTGGCCTCCGCTCCGCGCACGGGACCGAAACAAGCGAGGCCCCGCTGACCCGCGAGGAACACGATCCCGTCGAGGGGCAACGTGGTCCCGCCGATTTGGAACCCGGTCGCGTTCGACGGCCCACCCCATCCGCGGCCCGACTTGGTTGCGATCTTGATCCCGAGCTTGTCGCGGATCCGTTCCGCGATCTCCATCCGCGTGAGCGGTCGATCGAGCACGTCCCGCATCGCGACGACGAGCCGATCGACCTCGTCAATCGGAATTCCCTTGCGACGCATCCAGGCCGTCGAGCGGGCGTCCCGCCGCATCGACCCGCGCACGAATACGGCAAAGTCTTTGGACGGGATGATGTGAAGCGCTCCCCGAATGCACCACGTCTTGACGAGGGTCCGCTCTTTCGTGAGCGCCGCATTGACGTCTTCGAGCCGCAAGCCCCGGGTCCGAGCCCACAGGGAGATCTGCGCGGCGGACAGAACTTGCGCCTGCGCGCCCGCCATGTCGCCTGCGACCTGCAACAGGCCGGATTTCGGCGCACGTTTCACCAAGTGATGTCGGGACAATCGGAACGCGGCAACCTGCTCCGGCGAGAGTTCTGATGCGTCGGTGGGCGTGGCCTTCGATTTCATCTCCGCCCGCTATCGCGACAAGGGCGGGATAAGGTTTTGCGGAGGGCGGTATACGGACCGTGCCCCCCCCCCGCAGCCTCCGAAACCTTAAGCCGGAGCGAGGGTTGCACGCCTCCCAGCCCCCGGTGGACACCATGGGAAAAGTGGAACGACCGAGCCTCGAGAGCCTCATCATGGACTTCGCGATGTCCTTGACACGGCGCGCGACATGCAAGCGCGCCCAGTTTTCTTGCGTCATCACGTCCGAGGACATGACCCAGATCTATGGATTCGGGTATAATGGGACGGCGAAAGGATTCTCGCACGATGATTGCAAGTTCGACCAACCGGGGAACTGCCAATGTGTTCACGCCGAGCAGAACGCACTCATCAAGGTGCGCGTGAACGATCCGCGCAAGGTGGTGTTCGTCACCGGCCAACCGTGCGTGACGTGCGCGAAGCTTATCATCAATAGCGGTGCGTCGAAGGTGTATTACCGCAGCGCGTATCGGAGTGATGAAGGGCTCGAACTTTTCAAGAGAGCCGGAGTCGAAGTCGAGCGCGTGTGACGAGGCCACCTAGCCGACGAGCTTCTTGGTCGGCCTCTGTTTTGCGGCGTCCTCTCCCCTGCTGCGCCTTTCGATGTAACCGGCTCAGACCCAGATCCCGAGGACGAGCCCCATCGCGAGGAACGAGACCAGGGTGTGGCTGAGGTTGATCCCGACGAGCTTCCCGGGGCGACCTTCGAAGATGCCACCGGTAATCATCCCGGTCATCGGGAACCCGAACCAGACGAGGAGTCCAACGACCAAACCGCCGCTGACCCCGGCCGGCAGCCCGACGTTCGCCAGCCGAGCGTACTGGAGGATAATCCCGAGCACGACGAGGCGATGAAGGAACCCACGAGTCCGACTGCGAACCCTTTCGGCGCCTGCTTTCGCATCGCCTCCTTGTCCGCCTCGGTCTTCCCCAGGGCGGCCATCCACGCCTTCCCGAACACGGGCCCCGCGTACCAGATTCCCCCAATCACGAGGCTCACGATCGTCGCCGCGATGACGGCGATAAAGAAGTTCGCGTCCAGCATCAGCGCCATGCGAGTTCCCCTCGAGTTCTGCGAGCCACTCGAACCGGCTTATACTTATGTCACAGACATCGCATGATTTGTGTCGAGGACGGAACTTCTCTGCGGTTCCTGGTCGAGGATGCATCCGTTCATCCGGGACCCGGCACGGCATCCGGTGCCGGAGGAGGGCGAGGCACGGGGGCGGGTGCACTCGCCTCCGTCGTCGACTGCTCTTTGGGAGGCCGCATCAGGTCGCGGATCACGGGCGTGTACGGGTCGACGAGGCCGCCCGCGAATCCACGCTCACCCAACGCCGCCACGTCCGTTTCCTGGACGCCTCCGCCGACGAACAGCTCGGCATCGAGCCCTTCCAGGACGGCGAGGAGCGCCGGGTCCGGCCCGAGTTCGGTCCCGAGCCGACGGAGGTTCATCACGCAGAGCGACGGGAAGCCGATCGATCGCAGGCGTCTCGCGACGTCCCGCAGTTCGACTTGCGGCTCCCGCGGGTCTCCCCAGACGACCCGACCGTCCCAGTCGAGACAGGGCAGGACCTCCGACGACAGGCCGTACAGCTCCGCGAACGCGTCAACGCCGCGAAGGGTCTTCGACCCCGCGACGACCCGCTCGACGTCGAGCATGTAGCCGTCCATGACTTCCTCCGGCTCGCGGCCGCCGGAGTCGAGCCACACGTCGCACCGCTTCACCAGGTGGCGCGTCACGTCAAAGTTCGGGTTCGCGCGATTCACCCCGCTGAGGTCGAGCATGAAGATGCGGGCCGCGTTGTAGCGCGGGCCCCCGATCGCGTCCCAATACTCCTGGAACGAGGCGCGGTACGGGGTCGGCTGCAGCCGGCCGCCCTCCCATCGGACGCCCGTCACGCTGGCGAAGCGGATGGGCACGAGGTCCAGGATCTTGATGTCGATGAGCGGGTCCGTCTGGATCGGAAGGATCGGGATGCTGAGGACGCCCTTCTTCGTCGACATCGGCTCGGCGGGCCACAGCCCCTTCTTCTCCCGCTCGAACTGCGCGCGGGCCTCGGCGGTGTCGAAGAAGATCGGGAGGCCTTCGTGGCCGCAGTCATGGCAGACGTACGACCGACTGTCGCTGTCGATCCCTGCGATCGGACCCATCACCAGGAGCTTTGGATGGACCTTCCCGCTCCCGCAGCGCGCACATGCGGCGAAATCGTTCGGTCCGAATCGGCCCGCCATCCGAGGCCCTCACTCGACGCGGATGACCTTCACTCGCTTGCCGATCCAGTCCGGCGGGAGGTACACGCGCCCCGAGCTGCCGCTCTTCGCGACGACCTTCTCGAGCATCTCCTGACCGAAAACCTCGAACTTCGCTTCCTTGCGGGCGCGCGCCATCTCCGACCCCGGGCCGAGCTAAGCGTCGCCCCGACATAAGCCTTGCGCGGTCGTGACTATCTTGTAGCTACACGAAGAAGGAGAAGAATCAATACGCCGCCACCGTATCCTCCCCCACAATGCGCGCGGAGGCGAGGAACGCGGCACCCGGGTCCTCGTTCGAGCTGTACGCCCGCGCGATGCTCGACCATTGGCTCGGCAAGACGGTCACCGTCGAGTTCGAGCGCGAGGACGGGTTCCGGGACGCATCCCGCATCGACACGTACTTCGCGCCGCCGAGCAAGTGGCCGCGGATGGAGCAGGAGGCCCTTCGGCTCGTTCGCGGTCGGGTCCTCGACGTCGGATGTGGGCCCGGCCGCCACGCGCTGTTCCTCCAGAAGAAGGGCTTCGACGTCGTCGGGATCGACGCGTCCGCGACGCAAGTGGCCCTCGCGAGGATCCGCGGCGTGCTGCAGGTGTACCCGGCGTCCGTGCAGCGCCTGCCGCGGGGCCTCGGGACGTTCGACACGGTGCTCATGATGGGGAACAACCTCGGCCTCGCCGGGGACGTCCCGCGGGTCCGTCGGTTCTTGCGGGACCTGCGGGAGATCACGCGAAAGGGCGCCCGGCTGATCGGCCACAGTCGGATCCCGGGCACATGGTCCGAGGATCACCTGCCCTACGTGAAGTCGAACATCCGCCGAAAGCGACCGCCCGGGCTCATCACGCTGCGGGTCCGATACAAGGGCCGTGTCGGCGATTGGTTCGACCTCCTTCTGATCTCGCCGGACGCCTTCGCTGCACTCGCGCACGACACAGGCTGGGACCTCGTGCGCGTGATCTGGGAGGGCGGATACGGGCCGGGCGACTACATCGCGGTTGCCGAACGCCGCTGAGGACGTCAAAAGGGGAAAGGGACGCCACGCGGATCCTCGTTCCGCCTACGGCGTCGTGACCCAGGTCGGCGGGCCGCCGGACGTGTTCACCCATTCGGGCGGGCCGTACGGGGCCGTGTCGTTGAGCCAGGTGGGCGGGCCCGGAGGGACGCCGTTCACGTCGGCATTCGGGTGACCGCTGACATCCGCGCCCGACGGCGCGTTCTGCGTCGCGTCGACGGCTCGCGAATTCGCCTGCGGCGGCAAGGCCACGGCGAGCGCGACCGACGCGATGAGCGTCAGCGCAAGGGTCGCCGCGATCATGCCGAACGCTTTCCTCATGCGATTCTTCACCTCGGACCCGGCCAGCCTGTCCCATGGGAAATACCCTATTGGACATTCGTCGACGGGAGAATACGCGCCCCGTGAGGGACGCTCCGGCCAAGCGGCGCACGAGACGCCGGAAAGGTTCATCCCCCTGCGCGTGCATCGGTCGGTCCGGCATGCCCTTCCTCGACCAGTTCCGCATCGAGGCGCTCCCGAAGAAGTGGCAGGACGAGGGAAAGCGCTGGCAGGAGACGTACTTCCCCGAGATGCCGGAGGTCCTG
>DASPXQ010000009.1:0-11517 GCA_035637195.1 Thermoplasmata archaeon
GTGACGACGCCGATCCGCCGCGGGAACGTCGGGAGGGGGCGCTTCCGCGCGGCGTCGAACAGCCCTTCGGCCGCGAGCTTCTTGCGCGTCCGCTGGTAGGCGGCCCAGAACGCGCCGACGCCGGCCGGGGTCGCGGCATGCACGAGCAGCTGGACGGTCCCGCGCCGCGGGAAGACGTCCACGTCGCCCGACACGACGACGTCCATGCCGTCCTCCAGGTCGAAGCCCAGCCCCGCCGCGTCGTCCCGGAAGAGGACGCACGCGAGTTGCGACGTCGCGTCTTTCAGGCTGAAGAAGACGTGGCCCGCCGGCGCGCGCTGCAGGTTGCTGACCTCGCCGCGGACCAGGATTCGCGAGAGGATCGGGTTCGCGCGGACCGTCTCGCGGATCACGCGGGCGAGCTGCGTGACCGTGAGGGCCGCAGGGAGGCCAGGCCGAGTCTCACAGGCGGTGGCGATCGCGTCCATCGTGCCTTCGCCGGGACATCGGGACGTCGCCGTATCAAGGAGGAGAGGGGAGAGGTGGCCGAAAGTGCCTCTCAGTAGCGGAGGGAGAGGATTCGGCACGAGGAGCAGCGGAAGCCCGGGAGGTACACGTTTCCCCAACCATCCGGGTCCACGAGCCGTTGCCCTCCGGCCGCGAGCTTCGTCTTCCGGGCCGTCCACTTCGCGCCACCGAGGAGGCTCTCCGCCACGAGGTAGCCGCGGTCCATTGAGCCGCGGCACTCCGGGCAGTCCATGCGTCCCGTAGGTCGACTCGACGGATGGCGTTTGCGTGACTCAGGGCTCATGAACCCGCGAGGAGATCGCTGGAGCGGAGGAGCGCGTGCAGCCGCACCTCGATCTCGGCGAGGAGCATCCGGCCGCCTTCGTCCCGATCGACGACGCACACGCAATCGTCGATCCGGGCGCCATGGGTGCGCATCCGCTCGATCGCGGCCCGAAGCGTGCCGCCCGTGGTGACGACGTCCTCGACGAACAAGACGCGATCGCCCTTCTCGAGATCCCCTTCGAAGTCGTGCTTCGTCCCGTGCTCCTTCGCCGCCTTGCGCACCATGATGTACGGCTTGGCGGTCGCGAGGCTCACGGCGGCCGCGATCGGCACCGCGCCGAGCTCGACCCCCGCGATCCGGTTCGCGTCCCGGGCGTACGGCGCCATGCCGTCCGCGATCGTACGCAGGAGGTCGGGGCGGGTGATCGCCTTCTTGATGTCGACGTAGTACGAGGACGTCTTGCCGGACGCCAGGGCGAAGGTCCCGATCTGCAGCGCGCCGGACGCCTTGAGCGCCGTGACGAGCCGCGCGCGGTCGATCTCACCAGGGCTCATGCTTCTTCCCGATCCGGTATCCGACGAGGTTCACGGCCCGATGAAGGGCCGGCGTAATAACGATGATGGCGACCAGGCCGATGAGCGCGTCTCCCTGGTAGAATCGAGGGATCGACCACGTGGGGATCGCAAGGCTAGCGAGGAGTCCGCCGACGACGAAGTCATATTGGTCGAGTAGAGGCGCCTTGGCGCCGCGAGGCTTGTGCATCCGCCGCTTAATGAACGCCCCGCCGATGTCTCCGAGAAGCGCGCCGAAGGCGAGCAAGGCGGCGATGCCGAATGCTTCCGCGGGCCGCCCGAACGACCACGAGGATGCCGGATCGAGAATCTCGAAAGGCAGGGAGAGCAGGAGGCCTAGGACAGCCCCGGATACGGTCCCCCCGAGGAGGCCCCGCCAGGTCTTGCCGTCGCCGAAAATCCGCTCTCCGTCGGAGAGGGTGCGCCCGAAATCGATCGGCGTGCCTCCGCCGAAGACGACCGCCATCGGGTTCGCGACGAACGCGGGGAGGAAGAACCAGACGGCCTGCGGGATCGCCTCGAGGGCCATCGGGCGGCGTAGGAACGACGCTCGGATATAGGTAAGCCCGTCCGCGCCCGCGTGGCCCAGGGTATTCCTACCTCTGTTCAGAGGTAGGAAGCCTCGCAATCCCCATCGGCTCCGGTGGTCCTACGCGGTCCGCTCGAGCCGCACGATCCGCGCCGCGAGGTCCGACTGCACCTTCCGGTGGTAGGCGAGGAGCTTCTTCACGGCCTCCCGACGCGACGCGGCTCCGCGCGCCGGCCCGACGTAGTCCTCGCGCCTCTCGCTCCGGCCGTCGCGCCGCTCGTAGTGCCAGAAATACAGGTACTCGTTCCCGTCGATACGCCGCACGCGAAGACCGCAGCCGACCCGCATCCAAGGACCTCCGTTCTACCTCTGTTCAGAGGTAGATATCGGCGGAGGCGATGAACCTTCCGGTGGGGTGTGCGAAACATCTCATGCCGCACGTGATAATCTCCGCGGCACCCCTTTATAGCGAGAGCCGGCTCGTTCGCGGGCCGTCCATGGACCGTCTCAAGACGTACGTCGAAGGGTTCGACGACGCCCTCGGCGGCGGCATCCCCCGCGGTTCCATCGTCCTCGTCGCCGGCACCCCGGGCACGATGAAGACGGCGCTGACCTTCTCAATCCTCTACGAGAACGTGAAGACGGGCTCGAAGGCCCTGTACATCTCGCTCGAGGAGAGCCAGGAGGACCTCCGGGCCGCGATGACGGACCTCGGGATGACCGGCCTGGATGACATCGAGCTGTACGTCCTCGACATCGGCCGGATCCGGCTCGAGCACAAGGACGAGGAACTCTCGAAGAACTGGCTCGACGTCCTGCAGAAGTACATCGACCAGCGCGTCCGCGTGAACGGGTTCGACCTCGTCGCCGTCGACAGCCTCGCGGCGCTGTACAGCCTGAGCCACCTCGCGAACCCGCGACGCGAGCTGTTCCACTTCTTCGGCTTCCTCAAGTCGCTCAAGTCGACGTGCTTCCTGATCTCCGAGGTCCCGTCCGGGTCGAACGGCAAGCTCACCGCGTTCGAGGAGGAATTCCTCGCGGACGGAATCCTGTACCTGCGGCAGTTCGAGAAAGGCGAGACGGACGTGCAGCTGCGCCTGCGGTGCGTCAAGATGCGCCGGGCGCGGCACGAGCACGGCTACTACGCGCTCACGCGGAACGACGGCCGGTTCCGGATCACGCGGGCGATCTCAGAGTGACGTCTTCTGGAGGAGCTTGAGGAGCGCCTCCGCATACTTGCCGGCGAGGGTCTCGTTCCCGAAGGTCTTCGTCGCCGCCGCGCGGTTCTCCTCGATCGCCTCGACCGTCTTGACGAGCACAGCCACGACGTCCTTCCCCGGCGCGCGCCGGAACAGCGCGGCGATCGACGTGTCCTCGCCCGTCATCACGACGAGCCGGCCGACCGGCAGGTGCAGGACGTACGTGCCCTTCGAGCGCCGCCCCGACTCCCGACGGACCATGTCGGCGACCTCGGGCTGGTCGAGATACGCGGTCGCGCCGGCTTTCGCCAAGACGTCGCGACCCCGCCGCAAGATCACGAGGGCGAGCGCATTCGACTCCTTGTCCCGCGCGAGATCGGACCAGAACGCCGCCTGGAGCGAGAGCGACCGCAGGCGCCGGCGGAGCGCCGCCAAGCCGTCGCGGTCCTGCGTCCGCGCCAGCTCCCGGAGCGCCGCCTCGAACTCCTTCGCCTCCCTCGGGTGCAGGAGGTGCCGGAACGTCTGGAACTCCTGGCTCAGCGCATCGAGCTCCGTCGAAGCGCGCGGCCGCGGGGCCTGCGGCATCGGGATTTCCGGGGACCCGTCGTGGGCAGACAAGGCGGGGATCTCCTGTTCGATCAGCTCGACCGCGTCGGCCAAGCTCTTGTCGGGGTGGCGCAACATCGCCTGCATGACGATCTTGCCGTGGCCCTCCAGCTCCCAGCGGAGCAGCTTGAGGGCTGCCTCGTCCCGCTTGCCCATCCCTTCTCGCGCACTCCGCAACGGACCGGGCCTACAAAAGCATTCCCTCCCGGGGGGGTTCCCTCGGGACGTCGTTAGCGGAAGGGTGCTGAGGGGGCTTCCTTTGGATACCCGATCGAAATTTTGGGTACTCCGTCAGCTGACTCCGTTCCCTCGGCGACGACATGGAACCCCCCGGCGCGGTCTGGCGTGGAGCTCCCAAGGATGAGCAAACCGATCATTACGATAATATACCGGAGTGGTGATACTTCGACTCGATGGGTAGAATTCAGATAGCTGGGTTCAAGTGCGAACGCTGTGAGCACATTTGGAGACCCCGTGGCAACCCTGAAGCACCCCCTCGTGTTTGTCCTAGATGCAAGAGCCCATACTGGGATACGCCAAGGCGGAGGAGGGTCAAACGACAGGGTGGCGGGAAGGATTCGTGATGCTCACTTCTGGTCATCCTGACTGTACAGCACGTGCATTCAGCGGAACGATGCCCCCAGAGGCACGGTCAGCCTCATGGTCGTTAATAACCCAGTCTCTTTGGGGAGTATCAGAGCGAGTTCAGCGTGGGGAGGACCCTTGATGGGCGAGAGCTTCTCCCGAGATGGTGTGACGGTTCATAACTGGGATGCAATCGATCTGTACGATAGCTGGGAGGCACCGACCGTCATCGTCTCCGATGGCGCCTACGGCGTTAGTGGATTTCCTGGCGATCCTCCAACGCCGGAAGGGCTCGCCAAATGGTACGGACCGCACATCGCCATTTGGTCGATGCGGTCCTCGCCGATGACGACCCTCTGGTTCTGGAACACTGAATTGGGATGGGCGACGGTCCATCCGGTCCTTCTACGACACGGATGGAGATTCCGGAACTGTCACATCTGGGATAAGGGAATGGCTCATGTGGCAGGAAACTCGAATACACAGAGTCTGCGGAAGTACCCCGTCGTCACCGAGGTGTGCGTTCAATATGTCAAAGAGGCGGAGTTTCGGGTTGGCGAGCGGACCGTTGGCATGAAGGAGTGGCTACGGTTGGAGTGGAAGCGAAGCGGGCTACCGTTCAACAAGGCGAATGAGGCCGCGGGCGTTAAGAACGCCGCCACGCGCAAGTACCTGACGGAGGACCACCTCTGGTATTTCCCCCCACCGGAAGAGTTCGAGCGGCTCGTCGACTATGCGAACAAGCACGGGAGGCCCGGAGGCCGACCGTATTTCTCGATGGACGGGTCAAGTCCGCTCACGGGCAGTGAATGGATGCGGATGCGGGCGAAGTTCTACTGCGATGCCGGAATCACCAATGTCTGGCGGGAACCGCCCCTTAACGGAATCGAACGGCTCAAGGTGGGCCCGAGAGCAGTCCATCTAAACCAGAAGCCGCTGAAAATGATCGAGCGAATCATCAAGGCGTCCTCTGATCTTGACGATGTGGTATGGGAACCCTTTGGCGGACTCTGTCCGGCAGCGGTTGCCTCCCTCATTTTGGGACGGCGATGCCGAAGTGCCGAAACGGATAAGAACTTCTACAAGCTGGCGGTCCGAAGACTTGCCTCCGCCGCAGAGGGTCGAGCCGCCTACGGACTGGCCCCACCGAAAGATATGGTCGAGGGTTAGGGACGCACTATATGCTCTACCCACTTACTTTCATTCGGAGACCGTCATTTCGGGCATTCTGGCGACGGATATCTTCACGCTCAACCAAGTCCTGAGTGCGACCATCGAGGAGCAGATGGTGCGAACGCTCAACGGGATGCGAAACGTATGGGATCCTGAAGGACTGTACCGAAACTACTCGTTTGAGAGGCAGCCCCAGAACTTCCCGGATGTGATTCTCAGGCGTCACGCCCAGACCGAGCGAGAAGACTATGTAATCCTGGGAATCGAACTCAAAGGTTGGTATCTCCTCGCCAAAGAAGGCGTTCCTACTTTCCGTTTCGTGACGACGCCTGCCGCCTGCGCGCCTGCCGATTTGATCGCCGTCGTTCCGTGGGTCCTGTCGAATGTGACCTCGGGCACGCCAACGGTGTTCGAACCGTACGTGGAATTGGCAGCCTATGCGGCTCAGTTCAAAAACTACTGGTGGCAGGAAGTCCGGGAGACGAACGAGCCGAGAGAGATCACATTGCCGCCCAACGCGAGACCCTATCCTGGCAAGGCCGATCTCGTGGCGGACAACCCAGTGAGCGACAGGGGCAGGAATTTCGGCAGACTTGCCCGGACTGGCATCTTGGATGACTACATCGGAAAGGCATTGGAACGGGATATCCGTGGGATCGAGGCACGCCATTGGCTCGCTTTCTTCAAGAGGTACGGGGCCCAGTCCGTGACCTAATACAAGAGCTAGACGCAGCCTTAAGGAATCCGCCGCCAATGCTTGGCCGCTTGGACAAGCATCCTTCCACAACGACTCCCGCCGGTATCCGCCGGGCGTCTTTTCCGCCCAATTCCCAGAGTCAACCTCCCGCCTTCACGCTAGCAACGTCGCAACGGAACCCTTCCGAGAAACGGCGCGCACAGGGCGGGCGGCGAATAAATGACTCCGGTGAATATCTCGCTCGATAACGAGGACGCCAGGGCTTTATAACGCGCACCTCGTCGTGCGGATGCGATGGACGTCGAGGTCCCCCTTCTCGAGACGTATGTCGACGGTCTGGACCGTGCGCTCGGCGGGGGCATCCCGAAAGGCAGCACGATCCTCGTGGCCGGCACGCCGGGCACGATGAAGACGTCGCTCATCCTCTGGCTCATGCACGAGAACGCCCGGCTCAAGGGCACGAAGTCGCTGTACGTCAGCCTGGAACAGGACATGGACAGCCTCCGGGCCGGGGCGCAGCGGATGGGGATGAAGACCCTCCACGAGTCGAGCGTCTACATCCTGGACATGGGCCAGCTCCGGCGGGGACTGCACCGCGCGGAATCGTCGAAGGACTGGTTCACGATCCTGTTCGAGATCATCAAGGAGGCGGTCAGCTCGAGCGGATACCAGATCCTCGCGCTCGACAGCCTCGAGGCGCTCTACACGCTCTCGGACGTCAAGACGCCCCGGAGGGAGATGTTCCACTTCCTCGGTTCGCTGAAGGAGCTCGGCCTGACGACGTTCCTGATCTCCGAGACGCCGTTCGGCTCGACGCGGCTCGCGCAGTGGGGGGAAGACTTCCTCGCGGACGGCATCCTGAACCTGCGACAGGTCGAGGTCGGGGATGCGGAAGTCCAGCTGCGCCTGCGGTGCGTCAAGATGCGTTGGATGAACCACGACCACGACGCGCTCGCGCTGAACCACGACGGGCAGAAGTTCTTCGTGACCCACGTGATCTCGAAGAAGAAATAGCCTCGTCAGACCGGTTTGATGGGCGACGCCGCCGGAGGCGCCGGGGGATCGGCAGTCGGAGCGGGCCCGCTCTCGCAAAAGCTTCGTGCGGGGGAAAGGTTTTCAACGGAGACCGGCCTCGGATGGCTTCATGGAAAGCCCGGGCCGGGTCGATCGATGGATCGCCTTCGAGCTGGGCCGGCTGAACGCCGGGCTCGTCGTCGAGAAGAAGAGCCTCGCGCAGCTCCTCGGCGAGGCGAGTCCCGCCTGCCGCACCCGGGAAGCGGACGAGCACCCGTTCGACCGCGCGGTCCTCGAACGCCTCGCCGGCGTGCTCATGCCGGCCGAGGCCGACGCCCTGCGACTGCCGATCACGCTCCTCGTGTCGGGCGACTCGGCCGACAGCGCGGTCCTCGCCGACGCGCTCGCCGCCAAGGCGTTGCGTGCCCTCGAGAAGTTCGACCGCGCGTTCCCGTTCCGGGACGGGCGGATGATGCTGCCGCATTCGCTCGCGGTGGACATCGTGCGCCGCCTCGGCGGCACGGTGCAGCTCGCGTTCGCCTGATGCCTACGGCGACGCAGGCTTCTCGCGCCGGGTCGCGGTCGCCCAGGAGTCTTCCGGGATGTCGTCGTAGATCGAGCCCATCTTCTCGGCCTCTTCCTTCGCCTTCTGCGCCTCGACGAGCTCGGCGATCCGCTCCTTCCGGAACATCCAGTAGTGGATCCGCCATTCCCGGCCGTCGTAGAGGGTCGTCTCCTCCCGCTCCGTCGTCAGGATTCCGGAGTCCTCGAGCATGTAGAACGCGTCCCGGTCTTCCGGCTCCAGGACGTTGTCGATGATCCGCTCGGAGTAGCCGAAGAAGTTGAGGACGTGCTGGGCCATCGCCCGGGCCTCCTCTTCCTTCATGCCGGTCCGGTCGATCGAGTTCTTGATCGCCCGCGTGAGGTCGTCGACGGTCAGCGTCCCGGCCGGGCCTCGGTCGGACTTCGTCTTGATGGCCATGGGTCGCCTCGAGCGGTCCTATGGGAAGTCCACCCTATTTAAGGGTTCTGCGCCGCTCCTTTTCTTTGATTCTCACGCAAACTATCGGATCTGAGAACGTCGCGACGGCGAATGCGACGCGCCAAAAGATTAACGCGCGAGGTCCGCAATGCCCCTCGCGGGATGGCGCAAGGTGTGGGCGTGGAGTGGGTGCGGACGACGCAGGGCGGCGAGGGAGTCGCGAAAGCACCGGAGGAACTCGAGGCGGAGCTGAAGGAACTCCGGGATGAGGTGCGCCGGCTGCGGGAGCAGGTCTCCGCGTTCGCGTCCGCGAAAGGTCTCCCGCCGGAGGATGTGCGCCTGCCGACGTTCGTCAATCGGATCGACGCATCCCTGGAGGGCGGGGTCCCGAAAGGCGCGGTGATCGCGATCACCGGACCGGGCGGCTCCATGAAGACGTCGCTCGCCCTGTACATCCTGGCCCGGAACCGGACCGCGGGGCGCCGCGGAATCTACGTGACCCTCGAGGAGAGCCGCGAGTCGATCCTCCGGACGATGCGCCAGCTCGGCCTCGAGACGGACGAGGACTTCATCGTCGACATCTCCCGCCTCCGTGTCGAGCGCGAGGGCGCCGAAGAGATTCGAGACTGGCTCCGCGTCCTCCGGGACTTCCTCGTACGCCGGAACCAGCGGGAGCCGATCTCCCTCGTCGTGATCGACACGCTCGACGTGCTCGCGTCGATGGCCCACCTGACCGACGTCCGGAACGAGCTCTTCCATTTCTTCCACTACCTCCGGTCGATGGGCGTCACGACCTACGTCGTCGCGGACGTGGACCCGGCGCGGCCCGGCGTCTCGCACGACGTGACGTTCCTCGCCGATGGCGTGTTCGAGTTGCGGTTCAGCGGCGCGGGCGAAGGGAAGGTCCATCTCCTGTTCCGTTGCGCGAAGATGCGCCACACGGACCACTCCCGGGACTACTTCGTGCTGCGGTACGACAAGGGCTTCGCGGCTCGGCCGTACGAAGCGGCGAAGCCGTCTCGCTGGGGGCGCGGGCGCGCCTGACGATCAGAACGCGCCCTTGATCTTCGCGCGGTCGATCTTGATGCCAGCGGGCGTAGCCATGAGGATGTTCTTCCCCACGACGGCGACGTCGCCGCCGCAGTCGCGGACTGCGCTCTTCAACTCGGCCGTGATGCGCTTGAGGGCGAGATCGTCGCTTGCGAGGCTCGTGTAGTCGATGAGAAGGATGTTTCCGTTGTACACGTGCGTCGTCAGGTCGCCGACGTCCTCGTAGCGATAGACCTCCGCGACCTTGACCAGGTGTTCGACGGGCTCACCTAGCGCTCCGCCCTCGCCTTCGAAGCTCAGCTCGGCCAAGTCGATGTACGTGTCCGCCTCCGCAGCACCGCCCTCGGCCAGTCGTCTAAATGGCTTTTTGATAAAGGCCATCCCACATCCCTTCTGCGTCGCCCATAGCCGCGGCCACGAATTTAAATGTATCGCGGGAGAAAGTCCCGGGGTGACAACGGGAGGGGACAATTATCGATATGGCCATAAGATAACCATGTCCTTCTCTGCCACGGCGAGGTCCGAGGTCATAACGTTTAAGAAGGAAAGGCCTCTGTCGCTTTCCCGCCCATGGTCTACGACGTCATCGTCGTCGGTGGCGGTCCCTCCGGGCTCACGGCCGGCGTGTACGCCCGGACCCGGAAGCTCTCGACGCTCATCCTGGAGGCCCAGGCGGTCGGGGGCCAGCTCGATTGGCTCTACCCGACGAAGTCCGTCTACGACTATCCGAGTTACATCGCGATCGAAGGCGGCGAACTCGGACAGCTGTTCGCCCTGCATGCGCGGGAGAGCGGGGCGGAGGTGCGGGCGGAGGAGGTCGTCGACATCCAGCGTCAGCCGTCCGGATTCAAGGTCGGGACCCGCCAGGGAAACGCCTACGAGGGCCGGACGGTCATCCTCGCGATGGGCATGGGGCTCTTCGAGCCGAAGCGGCTCGGCGTGCCCGGCGAGGCGGAGCTCGAGGGCAGCGGCGTCGCGTCTCGCGTACGCGACTGGCGCGAGTACAAGGACAAGCGGGTGGTCGTCGTCGGCGGCGGCGACAGCGCGCTCGAGATCGCGTTGGAGATTGTCGCGCCGGCGAAGAAGGTCCTGCTGGTCCACCGCCGCGGGGAGTTCCGGGCGATGGAGAAGAACGTCGAGGCCGTCCTGGCGAGCCCGGTCGAGGTGCTCTTCGACTCCGAGGTGACGAGCATCGAGGGACGCGGCAAGGTCGAGCGCGCCGTCGTGTACGACAACCGCACCCTCAAGAAGAAGGTCCTCGAGGTCGACGCGGTGATCGTGAACATCGGGTTCGAGCCGAAGGTCACCCCGCTCCCGAAATGGGGGATCGCCCTGGAGGGCGAGCGGCTCATCAAGGTCCGCGCGGACATGTCGACGTCCGTGCCGGGCATCTACGCGTGCGGGGACATCGTCTCCTATCCGGGCAAAGACAAGCGGATCGTGACGGGCTGCGGCGAGGCCGTGACCGCCGCGATGTCGGTGTACAAGCACCTCAAGCAGCCGTACTGGGCGTGAGGGCCCGCAGCAGCGGCGGGAGCGCGTCGGGCGACTCGATGAGGTGGTCCACGCCCGCGGCCTCGAGGGTCGCCCGGGTCCCGTATCCCCACGTCACGCCGACCGTCCGGGCGCCGGCCGCCTGGCCCGCGCGCACGTCGACCTCCGTGTCGCCGACGACGACACACTCCTCGGCCGCCACGCCGAGCATCGCCGCGGCCCGGAGGACGGGATCCGGCGCGGGCTTCTTCCGGGCGACGGAGTCGCCGCCGAGGACGACGCCGAAGGACGTCAGCAATCCCGTGACCCGCAACGCTTCGACGGCCGTGGCGCTCCGCTTGTTCGTGACGACGCCGAGACGCCACGACGTCAATGACGCCAGCGTCTCCGCGATCCGCGGATAAGGCCGCATGCCTTGCCGAACCGACGCCGCCTCGATCCGCTGGAACTCCTGGACCGCCCGCGCGAGATCGTCGCCGGCCAAGCCGCACCGCTCGGCGTAGATCGTCTCGATCGGGGTGCCAATCCACTGGGCCGCCACCGCGCCGCTGAGGCCGGTCTTCCGAATCGCCGCGAGGCCGCCGTCGAACGCCGCCACCCATGCGTCCCGCGTGTCGAGGAGCGTCCCGTCGATGTCGAACAGGACGGCCCGCACCGGCCGCACGTCAGGTCTCCTCCTCCCCGAGCCGCCAGATCTCGTCCCCGACATGGTGGATCGTCTCGATCGCCTTGCCTTTCTCCTCCCGCGCCATCGTCGGCCCGTCCATCCGGGCCCGGCCGACGGCGAGCGGGCGGAGGTTCTTCTCGTCCCGGACCCACACGACGTCGCCCTCCCGGATCGACG
>DASPXQ010000010.1:0-2391 GCA_035637195.1 Thermoplasmata archaeon
GTTGGTGCCCGCGTTCAAGCAGACGGACGACGCGCACCGCGAGGCGTTGACGTCCCCGTTCTTCCACGCCCGGCTCGCGGAGATGCCGCGCCTCATCGCGGAGATGGAACTCGCGATCCGGAAACGGGATGTGGGCGCGATCTGCGCCCTCGCCGAGCGCGACACCCTCATGCTCCACGGCATCACTATGACAGGCATCGGCGAAATGGTCCTATGGCAGCCCGACACGCTCCGGGTGATCCTCGCCGTGCGCCGAATGCGCGAGGAGGGCATCCCGGCGTTCTTCTCGATCGACACCGGCGCGACGGTCTACGTGAACACGTTCCCGGACCGGGTGGACGTCGTGCGCCGGCACATCGAGGACCTCGGCATCCCCACGATGGTGTGCGCGGTCGGCGGCCCGGCCCGGCTCGTCGACGACCCCGTCGCCTGACGCCGTCACAGGAGGATGCGGGTGCGGCCGATCGGACCCGCCACGGCAATCGAGCTCGCGGCCGGCACGAAGTACTTCTGGGCCACCTCGCGCACGCGCGCGTCCGTCACGCCTTGCACGATCTCCGGGAACCGTTCGAGGAAATCCATCCCCAGGCCGAAGTATTCCATGCGATGGAGCTCGCCCGCGACCTCCGCGTTTCGCTCGAGCGAGACGATGAGCGAGCCGATCTGGTTGTCCCTCCCGTCCCGAAGCTCCTCGGGCGTGAACGGCTCCGGCCGCAACCGTTCCATCTCCGCCCGGATCGAGACCAGGGCCTTCGCGAGGTTCGCGGGATTGACGCCCGCCGAAATCGACCACATCCCGCCGGCCGAGCGCGCGTCGAGGCTCGCGAATGCGTAGTACGCGAGGCCCTGCTCGTCCCGCAGGTTCCGACCGAGGCGACCGTACAGCCCGATCCGGCCGAAGAGCAGGTTCGCCAGGTTGAGCGCGTAGTAGTCGTCGTGGCGTCGGGGCACCGCCGGGGCGCCGATGGCGATGTCGACCTGGGTCTTGTGCGGCATCGGGATCGACACGGCCCGCGGCTTGTGGGCGGGAGGCGGCGGGATCGGCGGCGCGCCGACGTTGTCGCCTTCGAGGCGCGACAGGGGCGCGGCGATCGCCTCGTCGATCAGGGTCCGGTCGACGTCCCCCGTGACGGCGAGGATCAGCCCTTCCGGCCCGACGTGGGACGCGTGGAACGCGACGATGTCCGGCCGACGAACGCGGCGGATCCGGTCCGCGTTCCCCTTCGGATCGCGGCCATACGGATGGTCTTTCGGGAACACGCTGCGAGCGAGCTCGCGCATCGCCCGGCTGCGCGTGTCGTCGGCTTCGATGCGGACGTCGTTCTCGAGTTCCTTTCGCACGCGATCGATCTCCCGGGCCGGGAACGCGGGTCGCGCGAGGCACTCGACGAGGATCCGGATCGTCTCCGCCGCCGTGTCCCGGGTGCAACGCCCCTGGAAGGAGAGGAGCTCCTCCCCGTTACGGAATTCGAGCGTCGCGCCAATCCCCTCGAGGCGGTCCGCGAGCTTCGCCGCGCTCATCCGTCGGGTGCCGCTCAACAGGAGGCGCGACGTGAACTCGGCGACGCCGTGGGCGCCGCCTTCGGCCGCCACGCCGGCGGGCACGCTCCCCCGGAACGCGACGAACGGGTTCGACCGCAACGCGCTCGAGACGAGCACCGCTCCGTTCCCCAGCACGGTCCGGTCCGGGAGGTTCACGCGGGGACCTCCTCGGCGTGGAAGCGGACGACGGTCCGGTGCTCGTCGACGAGATAGCGGCGCGCGACGTCCCGGACCTGCTCCCCCCGGACGTGCTCGGCCTTGGCGAGGAGCGACTCGCCGAAGTCCCACGCTCGGAGGCCCTCGGAGACGCCCAGCAGGATTCCCTGGAACGTGACCCCGTCCTGTTCGTAGCGCGCCCACGCCCGGACCTGTTGCTTCGCGCGGTCCAGTTCCGATTTCGGCGGGACCCCTTTCTGGAGGCGTTCGACCTCCCGGTCGAGGACCTCCTCGACCCGGTCGAGCGACGCGCCCTCCGCCAGGGTGACGTTCGCGAGGACGAGGGACGGATCGATCTTGATCTCGTGCCTCACCCCGACGTCCGTCGCGAGCTTCGAATCGACGAGGGCGCGGTACAGGCGGTTCGAGCGCGGCCGCCAGTCGCCCGCGGCGAAGGGGACGAGCCCCCGCCAGCCGCCGAGGACCGTCGACAGGAGGATGAGGGCCGGGATGTCCTCGTGGCCCGCCGCCGGGATGTGCCACCCGGCGGACAGGAGGTCCGCGGGGCCCGGCCGGGCGAGGTCGCTCCGCCGTTCCCCCCGCTGCTCCGGCTCGACGAGCCGCATCGGGTCCGGCGGGGTCTCCGGCCGGAGGGGCGCGAACGCCTCGCGGACGTGCTGCATCGCGACCGCG
>DASPXQ010000011.1:0-4501 GCA_035637195.1 Thermoplasmata archaeon
GGTCCTCGAGAAAGGCGTCCTCGAGCCCACGTGGGATTTCGTGCCGGTCGGGAATCGCCTGCGGTTCGATCTGACGTTCCTGATCGAGCGGGCGACGAAGTGGAAGCTGATCGACTGGGACATGGGGAAGCTGAAGTACTATTGGTTCACGAAGCCGTACTTCGATCTCTCGTCCGTGCTCGTCCTGCTGAATCGCGGCTCGTTCGAGGGTTCGAGCCTCCATCGGTACGCGGACAAGGAGAGCGGTAGCCGCGTTCCGAAGATGTACCGGGACGGGCGCTACCTTGATATCATCGAGTACGTGACGCGTGAGCGGGAAGCCGCAATGGATGTGTTGAACGAGAGTCTCCAGGTATTGGGAGATCTCGGAGACAAACGGCGAAGGCCGCCCCCGGCCTCAGGCGCCGCCGACGGATTTTGAAGACTCCTACAAAAGAGCCCGGCCCCACCGATCGATTTTGCAGCATCCTACAAAACGCCCACGCCTGTGGAGCGAAGCCCTAAAGGCGCGTCTGCAATAGGGTTCTCAGGGCGCGACATGGATTTCGAACTGAAACCCGAACACGAGATGATCCGCCGGACGGTCCACGATTTCGCGGAGAAGGAGATTCGTCCCGTCGCGGCGGAGGTCGACAAGACCGGCGCGTTCCCGAAGGCGACCGTCGCGAAGATGGCGGGGCTCGGACTCTTGGGCGTAGCGATCCCGCAGGAGTATGACGGCGCGGGGCTCGACTCCGTCGCCCTCACGATCGGCATCGAGGAGGTCGCGCGGGTCTGCGGGTCCCATGCACTGATCATGGCGGCCCACAACTCGCTGTGCACGGGGACGATCTGGCTCGCCGGGACCGAGGAGCAGAAGCGACGGTACATCCCAGACCTGGCCAGCGGTCGCAAGATCGGAGCGTGGGCCCTCACCGAGCCCACGAGCGGCTCCGATGCGGCGGCGATGCGGACCACCGCGAAACGGACGAAAGACGGGTGGGTCCTCAACGGCACGAAGACGTTCTGCACAAACGCCCCGGTGGCCGGAACGTTCGTGATCCATGCGATTACGGATCCGTCGAAGGGGAACCGCGGGATCAGCGCCTTCATCGTGGAGCGAGGGAACCGCGGGCTGTCCATCGGCAAGGTCGAGGACAAGCTCGGGGTCCGCGGCAGCGCGACGTCGCAGGTGATCCTCACGGACTGCAAGGTCCCGAAGGAAGCACTTTTGGGCCTGGAAAACGGAGGATTCACGAACGCCCTGAAGATCCTCGACGGGGGCCGGATCGGAATCGGCTCGATGGCAGTCGGGATTGCGCAGGGGGCGTTCGAGGAATCCGTGAAGTACGCGAAAGAACGGATCCAATTCGACAAGCCGATCGCAGAACATCAGGCGATCCAATTCATGCTCGCCGACATGGCGACGCGGATCGAGGCGGCTCGAACGTTGGTGCGACGCGCGGCGTGGCTGAAAGATCAGGGGAAGCCGTTCAAGAAAGAGGCCGCGATGGCCAAGCTCTACGCGAGCGAGATGTCGTCGTTCGTGACGAACAAGGCGGTGCAGATTCATGGCGGATATGGTTACATCTCGGATTATCCCGTGGAGCGCATGCTGCGGGACGCCAAACTCACGGAAATCGGCGAGGGGACGAGCGAGGTGCAACGACTCGTGATCGCACGCGAAGTCCTGCGGCGAGCCTAGCCCGGCGACGCCGAGTCCGAAAATTTGAAGGATGCCGGAACGGATGCCGTCCGGAGCCGCGGGCTCGGGGGCATCGGGACGCCGGGACCACTACCGAAGCAGTGTCGCCGGTCTCGGAGGAATGATGTGGAGGCCGGGAGCGTGACTCCGTGAAACTGAAAGCGCTGGCCAGAGACCTCGCGAAATACCTTCTCCATGGGACGATCTTCACAGTGCTCGCCTCCATCCTCGGCCTGTTGTGGATTGTCATCTTCGCCTTTCTTGCATTGATTGGATCGATCCTAGGCATCATCATCGGCTTTGGCCTGCTGTTCGTTTTCTACGGATTCGCCAACTCGCTCGCCACGCGCCTGCTTTGGTTCCCAGTCCGGGAAGGACTCTGGATCTACCTCGGCCAAGGTCTTCTTCTGGGGATCGTACTCGTCACCATTGAGCTTGTTCCACTGCTCCTTTTGGCGGGATCCATCATCACCCTATCGTCCTCAGACCTCGTCATTACGCTTGTCCTCGTGAACGTCCTCTTCGCGTTTGTCGACGGCTTCGTGGGGAAGATGATCGGGGGGATCTGGCGAGAACACGGTGTGCGCGCAAAGGTGCTCGCCGGCGTAGAGCCGGTTGCCCCAGAGGTCGTCCCGGATGTGAAGAACCCGGACGACCTTCGGTGCCCTCGATGTCACGGGGCGCGGCTCGTCGTGGAGAAGGATCGGTCGGCCTACTGTATCGATTGCAAGCGCGGGATCCATCCGACCGCGTGGACCGCCGGCACCGGATAAGCCGGTCCGACTCGGACGCGAGTGAACAACGAAAATGCATCGCGCCGGGAACCTTTAAAGCCCCCGGGCCCATCGGTCGCGCGAATGCCTGAGGGTGAATACGAAGTCGACCTCTTCCGCAAACAGGGATTCACCCGCCAGACGTGCGCGAAGTGCGGGAAGGCCTTCTGGTCGATCGGTCAGCATGAGACGTGCGGCGAGGCCCCATGCCAGGAGTACGACTTCATCGGGAATCCTCCGTTTGCCAAGAAGCTCACGTACCGCGCGATGCGCGAGGATTTCCTGTCGTACCTGGAGCAGAACGGCCACACGCGGGTGAAGCGCTATCCGATCGTCGCACGGTGGCGGGAGGACGTCTTCTTCGTGCAGGCGAGCGTCTACCCGTTCCAGCCCTGGGTGATCAGCGGCGAGGCGAGCCCGCCCGCGAACCCGCTCGCGCTCTCCCAGCCGTGCGTGCGATTCCTCGATGTCGACAACGTCGGGAAGACGGGCCAGCACTTCACGATGTTCGAGATGATGGCCCACCATGCGTTCAACTTCCCCGGGAAATTCCTGTACTTCAAGGATCACACGGTCGAGCTGTGCCACGGATTCCTCACGGATCGGCTCGGCCTCAAGCCGGACGTCGTCCGGTACAAGGAGTCGTGGTGGGAGGGCGGCGGGAACAGCGGGCCGTGCTTCGAAGTGGTCTTCGGAGGCGCGGAGGCCGCGACGCTCGTGTTCATGATGAACCGCGATGTGAACGGCCATCGTGTGCCGATGGACACGCAGGTCGTCGACACCGGCTACGGCCTCGAGCGACTCACGTGGCTATCTCAAGGGACGACATCCGCATACGAGGCGGTCTTCGGCGACGCGCTCGCTTACCTGAAACGAGCCACGGGCGCGAAGCGCGTCGATGATCGCGTGTTGCGAGAGTACTCGAAAGTCGCCGGCATGCTGAAGGTCGAGAGCCTGGCGGACATCCGCGAGATCCGCCGGCAGACGGCGGAACGGGTCGGCATATCCGTCGAGGACCTCGTCGCGCAAGTCTCGCCCCTCGAGGCGCTCTACACGGTGTGCGATCATGCGCGCGCCTTGATCTTCCTCCTCGGCGACGGGGTGGTCCCATCGAACAGCCGCGAGGGGTACTTCGCCCGCCTGCTCGTCCGGCGCGGCTTGCGAGCCCTGAAGGACCTCAACATCACCTACAGCCTCGCGGACACCGTGTCGTTCATGATCGACCAGATTCGCGAAGATTACCCGGAGTTCTTCTTCAACAAAGGCGACATCCTCAAGCTCCTCAAGGTCGAGGAGGCGCGGTACAAGGAAACGCTGGACAAGGGCCGCGCGACGGTCGGCCGGATGGCGGACGAACTCAAGGCGGCCGGGAAAGGCTTCGACGTCGAGACGCTGATCCAGCTGTACGACAGCCATGGCCTGAACCCCGACGTCGTGCGCGAGTTCACGGATTTGCCCGTCGATATCCCGGACGACTTCTATGCGCGCGTCGCGGCCCGCCACGAACGGCCCGCAGCCGCCGAGCCTGCGAAGAAGGTCACGATCTCGAAGGCGCTGCCTCCGACGAAGCTCCGAGTGTATGAAGACAAGAGGAAGCGTGTATTCCGCGCGAAAGTCCTCGCGGTCGAGGGCGAGGCGGTCGTCCTCGACCAGACGTACTTCTACCCGGAGGGCGGCGGCCAGGAGGCGGACCACGGGACGATCGGCGATCGCGAGGTGTACGACGTCCAGAAGGTCGGGCCGACCGTGTTGCACTTCGTCCGCGGCGACGCGTCGTCGCTCGTCGGCACGCGCGTGGCGTGCGCGATCGACGGCGAGCGGCGCGAGGCGCTGATGCGGAACCACACGGCCACGCACATCGTCCTCGGCGCCGCGCGGAAGGCGCTCGGGAACCACGTGTGGCAGGCCGGGGCGCACAAGGGCGCCGACATGGCGCGCCTGGACATCACGCACTTCGACGCGCTCTCGGACGCGGAGGTCGCGAAGATCGAGGCGCTCGCGAACGAGGAGGTCCTCGCACGACGCCAGGTGCGCGCGAAGTTCA
>DASPXQ010000012.1:0-2097 GCA_035637195.1 Thermoplasmata archaeon
TGAGCGTGGTCAGGTCCCGCACGTAGGACACGCTCTTCACGTCCCCCGTCCGGTCGACCGTGTCCGGGCCGATCCGCGTGCCCGGCTCCGTCGGCTCATAGATGTTCTTCACCACGATCGACGCGCCGGACTGGCGCGCCGGTTGGACCGCGCGCGGGTGCAAGACCTTCGCGCCGAAGTACGAAAGCTCCGCAGCCTCGTCGTACGACAGGGCGGCGAGGGGGAACGCCTCCGGGACGATCTTCGGGTCCGCGCTCATGAAGCCGCCGATGTCCTTCCAGATCTCGATGAGAGGCAGTCCGAGGGCATACGCCACGACGGCGGCGCTGTAATCCGAGCCGCCCCGTCCGAACGTGGCGGTCTTCCCCTCCGGCGATTGCCCGAAGAACCCCGTGATGACGCTGACGTGCCCGGCGCTTTCCTGACGGCGCAGGAACGGCGCCATGTGACCTTTCGTCTCTTCGAGCAAGGCGCTCGCGTTCCCGTAGTTCTCGTCGGTCATGAGGCCGATCTGATCGGCTTCGAACGAGACCGCGTCGACGCCGTCGGTCCGGAGATTCGCGGCGACGACCTGGGCTGCAAGGCGCTCCCCGAACGAGAGGGCGAAGTCTTGCACGCGCGGGGTGATTTCCTCCGTGTAGGAGATGCCGTACAGGAGACGAGACAGCTTCGTGCAAAGGCCCTCGATCGCCTCGATGGCGACGTCCCCGGCCGGCTCGCCCTTCGTAAGCAGACGGAGATGCACGCGCCGCATCTCGGCCACGAACGAATCGATCTCCTTCTCCGTGCGGGGCTTGCTGACCGCGGCGAGCAGTGAATCCGTCACGCTCGAGATTGCCGAGACGACGAGGAACCGCCGCGTCGCGTCGTCGCGAATCAAGGCGGCGATCCGACGGCACATGTCGGGCTCGCTCACGCAGGCACCGCCAAACTTCGCGAGCTTCGCAAACTCAGCCAAAGTATCCCCTCCCGTGGGCCAGTTCGGCGTTGAGGACGCTCCCTCCCGCACCTCCGCGGAGGGTGTTGTGCGAGAGGACGAAGAACCGCAGGACCCGGTCCGCGGCGCGGATCCGACCCACCGTGGCGGCCATGCCGCGCGCCCGCGCTGGCTCACCGGCCATGAGATCCCGCAAGGGCTGCGGCCGGTCCTCCTCGGCTCGGACGATGACGGGCCGCTCGGGGGCCGTGGGCAGCTTCCGGAGCTGCGGTTCTCCTCGGAACGAGGAGAGGATCCGGGTGACTTCCTGCGACGAAACGTCCTGCGTGAGCGGGACGGAGACGGCCTCGAGATGCCCGTCTCGGACCGGCACGCGGGCACAGTTCGCCCACACGTCGATCGCGCTCGGGACGATTCCATCGGACCACGCTCCGAGGATCTTCTTCGCCTCGCGCCGCATCTTCTCCTCTTCGCCCTCGATGAACGGCATCACGTTAGCCGTGATGTCGAGCGACGAGACGCCCGGATATCCGGCGCCCGAGAGCGCCTGGTAGGTCGCGACATGGACGGATCCGATCTCGAAGACGTCGGCGAGGGGGCGGAGCGCGAGGACAAGCCCCGTGATCGAACAGTTCGGGTTCGCTACGAGGAAACCGCCTCCGGCGAACGATCGTTGGCGCTCGACGAGCGCGACGTGGTCCGGGTTGACCTCCGGCACCAGCAGGGGCACGTCGGCCTCCATCCGGTGCGCGGATGCGTTTGAGAAGACCTTGACGCCCGCACGCGCCGCGTCGACCTCGAGCTCGACCGCGACGTCGGAAGGCAGGGCGCTGAACGCCGCGACGACGCCGGCGCGGACGAGCCGTTTCACATCGAGGGAATCGATCTCCATCCCGGCGACGTCAGGGTCGAGTGGCACATCCTCGAGCCGCCAGAACTCGCCGAAACGTCCGCCGACCTTTCGCTCCGAGGAACTGAGGGCGGCGATCTCGAAGATCGGATGGTCCTGGAGCAGGCTGACGAACCGCTGGCCGATCGTGCCGGTCGCCCCGAGGACGGCCACGGGGGTCCTCGTCAGAGCGGCGTCCCTCCTTCGAAGTACGCACGCGCCTCCGCGATTAGCCGGAAGAATTCGGATCCGTCGGGGGCGGAGGTCGCCT
>DASPXQ010000013.1:0-4477 GCA_035637195.1 Thermoplasmata archaeon
CTGCCCTCCGGATTGCCGACGATGCGCGGGCCGGGCGCACCGATCGCCGGAATCGCGGCGACGTCTTCCACCGCGGTCGTGTTGTCGAACGCCGCCTCGATGCGCTGGACCTTCGACGCCCCGAAATTGAGGATGAAAACCTTGTTGTGCGCGGCATCGAACTCCAGACCGAGCAGTGGTGTCACACCGAAATCGCGCTGCGCGACCAGGTGGCCGTTTTTTCCGAACCGCAGGAGCTTGTTCGGGTTGGGCCCGAAGTCGAACGTGCTGACGTAGATCTCGTCCGTCGCCGGATTGGCGGTGATGCCCTCGGGGTAGCGCACGCCGTCCGGCAAGACGGCAAATTGCTCGAGGCCGGTCCATTCAGGCACTCCGCGCTCGTCGGCCTGGCAGATGCTTGCGCCCGCCACCATTGCTCCCGCGACAAAACCCGCGACCAGTAATCGCCTCATGATTTTCCTCCCTTCGTATGATGACCAGAGTGACTTCCCGACACACGGCATGGCTTTCAACTGCGACGAGCTGCGATCTGTTCTCTCCCGGCGAGTCATCCCGGCTGGACGGGAAACAGAGCCGCGGCATTGTCGAAGAGGATCTTACGCTTGACTGCATCGGGAAGCGGAAGTGTGAGGAAGTCCTCGACGTTCTGGCGCATCGATTTAACGCCTTTCGACGGCCAGTCGGTTCCCCACAGGACGCGGTCGGCCGCTTGGGAGATTCGCGGGAGGACCTCGAGGAGTTTTTTCGGGGGGATGCTCGAGACATCGATCAGAATGTTGGGATGCCGCCGGAGGAGAAAGAACGCCGTCTCATACCAGAGAGGCCGGCCGGCATGGCAGAGGACGATGGTCGTCTCGGGAAAGTCCACCGCTACGTCGTCGCACGCCATCGGGTCCGCGTAGACGTTGCGAGCTCCGGGGAAGATTGACGTCCCCGTGTGGATCAGGACCGGCCGCTTCGCCTCGCCCGCCAGGCGGTAAACGTCGGCGAGGGAGGGGCAATCGGTCCGGTAGGCGTTGGCATGGAGCTCCATGTGGGGCGGGTGCAGTTTGATCGCGCCCAGGCGGTAGTCGTCCAGGAGTCTCTTCACGTCCCCGGCGACGTCGTGGGAGTGCCGCGGGTGGATCCCTCCGACCGGGACGAGCCGGTCGCGGTGGCCCTCGACGTAGCGGGCGATCCAGGGATTCACAGCGTCGGTGATCCCGATGACCTCGGGATTCGCGGAGTTGATCAGGGCCGCTCGCGCGATCCCCTGGGCGTCCATCGCCTTCAGCAGCTCGTCGGCCGAGCTGCGCACCCTCCGCAGGAGCTCGAGATCGTCCCGCCCGCCCATCATGACGCGGCGGGCTCTCTCCTTCATCTGTTCAAAGGGCGCGACGTGGATGTGGGCGTCGAAGACGGGAAAAGCCGCGGACACGGGCGGCATGATAAACCTCCGCTTTCATGCGGACTCTCTTCCTGCCGCCGACCTATCAGGACTCCGTGGAATCCGGCCGTCTCATCCTGCGCGACGGATCGACCGCGTTCATCCGCCTGTCGGAACCGGCGGATCTCGACGCGCTGAGGAAGTTCTTTTATCAGCTCTCTCCGGAGTCGAGGAAGCGCCGTTTCTTCTCAAGCGCCAAACCTTCGGAGGCGTTGCTCGCGCGGCAATGCGATTCGTCCAATCCCCGCTCGCAGTTGACGCTGATCGTCAGCCGCATCGTCGGCGGCGCATCCCGGATCATCGCGACCGGCTCCTACGCCGCGCGCGACGAGGCTTCCGCCGAAGTCGCCTTCGCGGTCGATGACGAGTTCCAGGGAAAGGGCCTGGGAGGCCTCCTACTCGAGCGGCTGGCTCTCCTGGCAGCCCGCAACGGCTTCGTCCGCTTCTGGGCCTTGACCCGCGTCGAGAACCAGCTGATGCTCGAGACGTTCCGCCGGTCTGGCTTCCCGCTCCACTCGAAGGTCGAGGACGAGTGTGTCGAGATCGACTTTTCCGTCGCCCCGAGCCAGGACAGCGTCAGCCGGTCGGAGATGCGGGACCGCGTTTTCACTACAGCCTCACTCCATCCCTTCTTCAAGCCCCGGTCCGTTGCGTTTATCGGCGCCTCTCGCGACATGTCGAGCGTCGGCCACCGCATTCTCGACGCGCTCGTATCCGGAGGCTTTCTCGGACCGATTTACGCGGTGAACCCGAACGCGACGCGCGTCGGGTCGTTGCCGGCCTATCCCTCGGCGCGTCAGATCCCGTCGGGGACCGATCTGGCCATCGTGGCCATCCCGTGGGACGGGGTGCTCTCGGCCGTGGACGATTGCGCGGCCGCCGGTGTACGGGCGCTCGTCGTCATCACAGCGGGTTTCGCGGAGGCCGACGGAGAGGGGCGCGTCCTGCAGGACAAGCTCCTGGAAAGGGTTCGGGGCCATGGGATGCGCATGATCGGGCCCAACTCGATGGGGCTCGTCAACGCTGATCCGGACGTCCGGTTGAACGCCTCCCTCTCTCCAGGGCTGCCCCCGCACGGGGGTGTGGCGATGTCGTCCCAGAGCGGGGCGCTCGGCCTGGCCATGCTCGCCCTGGCGCGGCAGCGCCACGTCGGCGTCTCGACCTTCGTCAGCGTCGGAGACAAAGCCGACATCTCGGGCAATGATCTCCTACAGTACTGGCAGGGCGACGATGCGACGCGGGTGATCCTCCTTTACCTGGAGTCCTTCGGGAATCCGCGTCGGTTCGCGAGGATCGCCAAGAGCGTGAGCCGTTCCAAGCCGATCGTGGCAGTGAAGGCGAGTCGCCGGACGGCCGCGGGGTTCGAGGGACCGCAGGATTTCCCGCCGATGTCGGGCGATGCCCCCGTGGTTGCGCTTTTCCGCCAGACGGGTGTCATCCGGGCGGAGACGCTGGACGAGATGTTCGACCTCGCCGCCGCGCTCGAAAGGCAGCCCCTTCCGGCGGGACGTCGCGTCGCGATCCTCTCGGACGGTGGCGGCCCCGGCCTTCTCTGCGCGGATGCGTGTCGAGCGGCACGGCTGTCGGTGGCTCCGCTCTCGGATTCGACGAAGGAGCGCCTCGCGGTCTTTCTCCCTCCCTCGAGGGCGATCGGCAATCCCCTGGAGCTGTTTTTCGCCTCGTCGGCGGACCTGTACGCGCAAGCCCTCGAGACGCTGCTCCTCGCTTCCGAGGTGGATGCCCTGATCGCGATCCACACGCCACTCGACGCGAACGGCTCCGCCGTGATGCTGGAGGCAATCCGGCGGGGCACCGCGGCGGGACGCGCGGCCGGAGTCGCCGGAAAGCCGGTCCTCGCCTGTCTGGTGGCGAAGGACGACTCCGGCGCGCCGATCGTGCTCGCGGGCGAGAGCATTCCCACGTACGCGTTCCCCGAGTCGGCCGCCCGTGTGCTCGGGAAGGTGGCGGCTTACGCGCAGTGGCGCGCGGGACCGCACGGGATCATCCCCGATTTCGAGGACATCGATCCCGACTCCGCCCGCGCGATCTGCCGGAAGGCGATCGAGGAGCGCGGAGCCGGATGGCTCACGGCGGAAGAGGCCAGAGAGGTCCTCGGCGCCATGAGCCTTCCCGTCGCTCCAGGAGGGGTCGCCCGAACGGCGGACGAAGCCGCTCGACTCGCTGGCAACGCCGGGTTCCCGGTGTCGGTCAAGCTGGCCTCGAGGCGGATCCTCCACAAGACGGAGAAGGGAGGTGTCCACTTGAACCTGGATAACGAGGCCGCGGTCCTCGGCGCCTTCGAGGCGATTCGGCGTTCCTTCGGAGGGGACGGAGGTCTCGACGCGATGGAAGGGGTGATCGTTGCTCCGATGGTCGGAAGCGGAGTCGAGGTGAGGGTGAGCATGGTCGAAGACCCTTCCTTCGGCCCTCTCATCGCGTTCGGTCTGGGCGGGATTCACGTGGAGGTGGCTGCGGACGTGAGTGTGCGCGTGACACCGCTGACCGACCGCGCGGCCGCCGCCATGGTGCGGGAGATTCGCGGCTTTCCGCTGCTCCAGGGGTATCGCGGGTACCCCCCGGGCGACATCGAGGCCATCCATGACGTCCTCCTGCGCGTCTCCCGCCTCGTCGAGGAAGTGCCCAGCATCGCGGAGCTCGAGTTGAGTCCGATCTTCGTGGGACCTCCCGGCCAGGGTTGCCGCATCGGCGACGCCCGCATCCGCGTGGTGCTTCCGCGCAAGGGACAGGCTGCCCGTTACACGACGGCGGCCATCTAGTCATCGGTTTTCTGTCACAACATTCTTTGGCGCAGAGGATTGCTCGTGTTTCGGCCGAGTGACCATGAATAATCCGGGCTGGTAGGGTACGATCTTCGCGAAGGAACATCTCATGAACGAGACCGCTGACCATGGCTGGCTGTATCAGAGAATCGTCGAGGACAGCCCGATCGCGATCCTCTTCGCGGATCAGGAAGGGAAGATCCGCTTCTGGAACAAGGGCGCCCAGACGATGTTCGGCTACGGGGCGGAGGAAGTCCTCGGACAGTCGCTG
>DASPXQ010000014.1:0-4161 GCA_035637195.1 Thermoplasmata archaeon
CGGGAGCCGGAGGTGTGGCCGTGGTCCGCCGGCGCGTCCGCGCACGGGTTCTTCAACGAGGTCGTCGGGGTGCCGTCGATCTCCGGCCCCGGCGTCTCCTACGACGGATCGAACTACCACGCGCCGAACGAGCACTTCCGCATCGCCGACTTCATCGGCGGCGCGAAGCACATGGCCGCGATGATGGGCCGGTTCTGACGGCGACCACCCGACTCGGCACGACCGGTCGTGCCTCGGGAGCCGCCCCGTGCATCGGATTGTACCTCTAAGTAGAGGTATGCGCAGGTGGCCCGAGGCCCGATGGTCCACGGCCGGTGCGCGGGTCCAGGAGATTCGGGCGGAACTCGGGTGGAATCTTGAGAAACCTAGGAACCTGCGAAATCCTCTTCGGCGGCAGGGAGGAACATATGTTGATCAAGCGTTTGAGTCTCGTCGGGCTTGCGTTTGTGACCTTCGTTGCCTTGATGCCTCCGGCCACGGCGGACCGCCCGGGCTTCGTCTTCCCGGACATCTGTTGCTACTACAACGGCGATGTCGTGAGGACGGTCGTGCCGCCGGCCGCGTTCCCGAACGAGGGGCGGGACAACTTCTACGTGGTCTCGGGCCAGCCGATCTTCGGCGTCGTGGGAGTCGCCCCGGGTGCGCCGGGCTACCATGGCGGTCACTGGAAGTTCCATCTCGTGACCTGGAACGTAGACGCCTATCCGCTGACGTCGGAGGCGGCCATCCTCGCCGCGGGGGCGAAGGGCGATGTGACGATCACGAGGAACGCCGCGAACGACTTCCTGTGCCCAATCCAGCCCTAGGCTGCGGCCACGGGTCACGTCGCGATCTCCGACAGCCCCTTGCCGTATGGGTTGTGCCCGCTCTTCGCACCCTAGGCGCGATGCGGGCCTTCCCCCATTTTGAAGTCGCTATTTATGGGCCTGTCCCGTTCCCGCCTTGAGGTCCGTGAGCGCCGCGCTCCGTCAGCTCCTATGGTATCTGATCGCCGGCACCCGGGGCGGGATGAACCGCGCCCGCATCATCGAGGCGCTTCGCGAGCGGCCGTACAACGCGAACCAGCTCGCGGAGGCGCTCGGCCTCGACTACCGTACGATCCGCCACCACCTCGACCTCTTACAGAAGAACGGCCTCATCACGCGGCCGATCGGGGACGCCTACGCCGCCCCCTACTTCCTCTCGCCGTATCTCGAAGGGAACTACGCGATCTTCGAGGCGATCCGGGACAAAGTGAACCCTCCCGGAAGGCGATTCGGGTGAGATTGTGAGATACGTCCATGTCCGTCGGGTGAATCGGGTGGGTGGATGACCAGCGTCCTGATGATTGGCAGCCTTACGGTCGGTGCGGCGAATGCCGTATTGGCCGCGATCCTGCTCCTCGTGTACCGCGGCGTGTACGCGCGGACGAAGGCCCCGTTCAGTCTCGCGCTCTTCCTCTTCGCGGCCGCATTCCTCGCGCACAACCTCCTCATGATCTACGCGCTCGGCACGATGATGGACGTCGTGCCGGGCGTCCTGGACCCGTACCTCCTCGGGATCGGGGCGCTCGAGGCCATCGGCCTCGGCGCGATGCTCTGGACCGCGACGCGCTAGCCCGCGGGCGCATTTCTGCGCCTTCCGAGGGCGTGCCCGGCCAACCCTTTTATTCGCGGAGCGCGCGTTGTCCGTCGGGAGCGTGGCGGCATGGCGGGAGAGGAGCTCATCCTTGCGACAGTACTGGCGATCATCTTGGTGCTCGTGGTCCTTCGGTCGGCGGTCAAGGTCGTCCGGGAGTACGAGCGGCTCGTCGTGTTCCGCCTCGGCCGGCTGCTCCACAAGCCGAAAGGGCCCGGCCTCACGTGGATCATCCCCATCTTCGACCGCCGGGTGTTGATCGACCTTCGGGTCGTGGCGTTCGATGTGCCGCGGCAGCGGGTCGTCACCCGGGACAACGTCTCCGTCGAGGTCGACGCGGTCGTCTACTACCGCGTGTACGATCCGCTCAAGGCGGTGACGGAGGTCCAGAACTACGTCATGGCGACGAACCTGCTTGCGCAGACGACGCTGCGTGACGTCCTCGGTCAGGTCGAGCTCGACGAGCTGCTGTCGAAGCGCGAGGAGCTGAGCAAGCGGATCCAGGTCCTGCTCGACATCGCGACGGAGCCGTGGGGGATCAAGGTCTCGGCCGTCACCTTGAGGGACGTCTCCTTGCCCGACACGATGGTCCGCGCGATCGCGAAGCAGGCGGAGGCGGAGCGGGAGCGGCGCTCGCGCGTCATCATGGCGGAAGGCGAGTTCCAGGCCGCGGAGAAGATGCGGGAGGCCGCGATGTTGTACGGCTCCGCGCCGTCGGCAATGCGGCTGCGGGAACTGCAGACCCTGACGGAGATCGCGCGGGAGAAGAACATGATCGTCGTCACGAACACGACCGCCGCGGGGGACATCACCGGCGAGGTCGCTTCCCTGACGGCCGCCTTCGCGAAAAAAGGGGGAGAGAAGAAAGAGTGATCCCCGTGCGCGCAGGGTCGGCACGCGTCGTCCTGGTCATTGTCCTCGCGGCTATCATCCTGGCCGCCGTTGCGCCGACTGGCCGGGCCCAAGGGCCGCGGATCCTCCTTGCGATCGTGGACGGAGCGATCGGTCGAGCCACCGTGGACTACTTGGCCGAGGCGATCGATGAAGCCCGGACCGGCGGCTACGCCGCGTTGATGATCCGTTTCGACACCCCGGGCGGCGGTCTCATCGAGACAACCGATATCGCCGAGCTGTTCAACAACGCGCAAGCTGTTCCCATCTTGGGGTGGGTCGGGCCCGTCGGCGCGCATGCTTGGAGTGCGGGCACGATCCTCCTTGTGTCGACTGATCTCGCCGCGATGGCTCCTGGGACCTTGATCGGTTCCGTGCAGCCGGTTGAGGTAACACCTTCGGGCGCCGTGCCTGTAACAGATCCGAAAATCATCAACGCCGTCGTAAATGCGACGAGGTTGCAGCTCGAACTCCATGGCCGCAACGCGTCTCTCGCGCAGCGATTCGTCATCGACAACTGGAATCTAGACGAAAGCCAAGCCCAAGCCTACGGGGCGACGGAACTGATTGCGGCGAGTCCGGAGGCGTTCGCGATGCAAGCAGCCGGACGGCATGTCGTCGTGCAGCGTGCAGGCACGGTCTACAAGGACTTCACGCTGAACACCGCGGGAGCGGAGATCGTAGCGTTCAGCGCTTCCGCCCGCGTCCGCCTCTTGGAAGTCCTCTCCGACCCGCTTGTCGCTTCCCTGCTTTTGATCCTCGGAATCTACCTCGTGATCTTTGGAATCACGACGCCGGGCCATGGCGCGGAGATTGCTGGCATTATCATCCTACTCCTCGCCCTCATTGGTCTCGGATTCAGCGTCGATCCGATCGCTCTCCTGTTGTTCATCGTCGGCGTCGCGCTGATCATCATCGAAGTCAAGACGCCGGGTCATGGCATATTCGGCATTGGCGGAATCATCGCGATCATCTTGGCGGCAGCGTTCCTCGCGCCTCTGCGTCCGCCGCGGTTCGTCGTGTCGCCCGATTACCAGATTTTCTTCCTCGCGGCGCTCCTCACCCCGACGGGGTTCTTCGGCGGCTTCCTCCTCTTCGCGGTCTACAAGGTGCAGCAGGTCCGTCGTCAGAAGCCGACTGTCGGTGTGATGATCGGCGAGAGCGCGACCGTCGTCGATGGACTGCACGCCGGGGAGAAGGGGTACGTCATGACGCGCGGCGAGCTCTGGTCGGCGCTATCGGAGCAGGACCAGCCCGCGGATGCGAAGGTGTACATCCGGGAGATCGAGGGCATCACGCTGCACGTGTCCGCAAGCCCTCCGCCGCCTCCCGCGCCGTCGCCGCTGCGACAGCGATTCGCCTTTCTGTTGCGACGCAAGGCCGCGTAGCCCCAAACCCTTAAGGCCCGACGAAGGTTCGCCTCGCGCGATGGACACGGACGTCAACCTGTGCAAGGTCGAGGACGTCCCGGACGGCGGCAAGAAGCACTTCGAGATCATGGGGTACGACATTCTCGTGGTCCGTCTGGGCGACCGCTTCTTCTGCGTCGACGCCGCGTGCACGTACAAGTGGGCGATGCTCACAGACGGCCTGGTCGATCCGCAGGCGCTCACGATCCGGTGCAAGGACTGCAACGGGGCGTGGGACCTCGCG
>DASPXQ010000015.1:0-2701 GCA_035637195.1 Thermoplasmata archaeon
TGCCGTCGTGGTACTTGCCCGAGAGGACGCCTTTCCCGATCGGGCTCCACGCGAGGATGCCGATTCCCTCGCGCTTGCAATACGGCACGACCTCGGTCTCGACGTCCCGCTGGAGCATGTTGTACCGCACCTGGTTCGACGCGATCTCGGCGCGCGACAGGTGGGTGCGGGCCTCCTCGAGGTCGCGCACAGCGAAGTTGCTGACCCCGATGTGCCGGATCTTCCCGGCGCGGTGCAATGCCTCGAGCGCCTTCATCGTCTCGCGAAGCGGCACCTGACTCCAGGGATCTGGCCAGTGGACCTGATAGAGGTCGATCTCGCGGACGCCGAGCCGCTTCAGGCTTCCTGCGCACGCCTTCTTCACGTCGTCCGCATGGAGGTGCCACCCGCCGACCTTCGTTGCGACGAAGACGTTGTCCCGGCCGACGTTCCGGATCGCGCGGGCCATGACCGTCTCCGAGTGCCCGTCGCCGTACGCCTCCGCCGTGTCGACGAGGTTGATCCCGAGTTCGACCGCTCGCTCCATCGCCTTGCGGCAGTCGTCGTCGCGGACGTCGGCGCCCCACGCCTTGCCGCCCGCCTGCCACATCCCCACGCCGATCGCGGAGACCTTCGGACCGCCGCGGCCCAACGTGACGTAGTCCATGCAAACCCGGGCGGCGGCACGCGGGCGCGGGCCAAAAAGCTATCGAGGTGCGAGGTCGAACCACTCCGGCGGATGGTCCGGGAGGCGGAAGCGGATGAACCGCTTGTTGTACTTGTCGTGGTACACGTTCGAGTCATCGATGCCGCGTTGGTACGCCTCCTCGAAGGACCGCCAGTCCTTGGCCTCAATTGCCTGCGCGAGCGGCACGAAGCGTAGCCTCACGAACGTCGCGATATCGTCGCGGTACTTCGGGCGCGCCGCAGACGCGGTCTTGAGGATCTTCTCCGACTCCTTTTCCTCGTAGGCTGCGAGGTCCCAGTTCCCCGCCTTCGCCGCGTAGTAGAGGACCCAGTAGCGGCGGCTCAGCTCGTCCATCAGGCGCGCCATGCCGGGCTGCATCGCCGCGATGTCGTCGACGGTCAGCGTGCCATGCTTCGTGGTCGCCCGCACGCTCGACCCGGGGATCGGGGCCTCGTCCATCGCCGCGGAAACGGGGGCACGGCTCAAGGACGTTTCGGCGAACCGGCTTTCGCCTTCTCGACGGCGTACTCGACCATCGCATCCGCCGCGTTGATCCCTGTCGCCTCGAGGAGACCCCGGAACCCCGGGGACGCGTTCACCTCGAGGACGTACGGCGTGTCGCCCCGGAAGATCATGTCGACCCCGCTGATTTCGAGCCCGACGGCCTTCGATGCCCTCACCGCCACTTGCTTCGCGTGGTCGTCCAGCTCCATCGCGATGCCCTTCGCCCCAAGGTGGATGTTCGCCCGCCATTCGTTGTGCGCCGCGACGCGCTTCATCGACCCCACCACGCGGTCTCCGACGACGAGTGCCCGGATATCGACGCCCGGGTTCGGGATGTACTCCTGGAGGCACATCACCTCGCCGAAGAACTTCAGCGTGTCGACGATCGACGCGGTCTCCTCGATGCTCTTCACCCGCATCACCCCAATCCCCTGGGTCCCGGAAAGAATTTTCAGGACCGCGGGGTAGTGGACGAGGTGCGCGGCCTCCATCAGGTTCGGCCGGGAGGCGAGGAGGATGCTGCGAGGGATCGGGATGTCCGCCTGCCGCAACGACTGGAGGGCGAGGAACTTGTTCCGCGCCGTGATGAGGCCGTCGCTCGTGAGCGTCGTGCGGATGCCCATCAGCTCGAGCTGCCGCAACAGCATCTTCACGACGTCGGTCATCGATCGCCCGATCCTCGGGATGAGGACGTCTTGTCCGCGGAGCGAGGCCCCGTTGTACGTCGCGTCGTCCTTGCCCGCCACGATCAGCCGGACCTCGTCCGTCTTCACGTACGTCGCCTCGTGGCCTTGCTTGCGGATCGCCGCGAGGAGCGCCTTCGTGGACCAGTACGTCGGCTTCTTCGAGATCACGCCGATTTTCATGGGACGCCGCCGGACAAGCGCGGAACCCCGCGATGCGGTTCGCGGCAGAAAAACGTGTCGAGAGAACGAGGCGGTTAAGGATATATCGACGGACGGTTATCAAGCCGAGGAAGGGAGCCGGCGGGTGCACCCATTGGTCTCGGACCGTCAACGGAACGTCGCGCGGACGACGATCGGCGTCGTCGAGGAAGTGACGATCCTCGGAAGCAAGGGCGAAATCCGCGTGTTGGCAAGAATCGACACCGGCGCGGTGCGGACGAGCTTGGACACGGACCTCGCCGCCCGCGCGGGACTCGGGCCGGTCTTCGACCGCGTGCGGGTCCGGGCCGCGGCCGCCGATGCGCTCGAGGAACGCGACGTGGCGGACGCAAAGCTCGTCATCGCGGGACGGGAGTTCGAGGTCGCGGTGGCGATCACGGACCGCAAGGACATGCGATATCACATGATCGTCGGCATGGACGTCCTCCGGGATTCGGGGTTCCTCGTCGATCCGTCGAAGGGCGATGGCCACAATGCGGACGCGCGAGGTTCGCGCCACCCATAAACCTTTAAGTATCGCGCCTCCATGGCTGCGACGTGGTCCCCATGATTAAGCCGCTTTCTCTCCTCAACCAACGGATCAGCTCGAACGTGATGGTTGAGTTGAAAGGCGGGCGCGGATACC
>DASPXQ010000016.1:0-3643 GCA_035637195.1 Thermoplasmata archaeon
CGCGCGGATTCGTGAACAGGACCGCGTATCCCTTGGCGGCGAACACCTGGAACTCGTGGAGGTAGCTGTAGCCGAACGCGGTCTTGGGCCCGCCGTGGACATAGAGGATGGTCGGGACCTTGCCGCGCCGCGATGGCCGCAGAATCCAACCCTCAACCTCGACGCTGTCGCTCGCGCGGAAGCTGAACGACTCCGCGGTCCGGATCGCCAACTTCGACCGGGCCTTCTCGTTGAACGATGTCAGCTTCCGCGGCTCGCTCTCGAACCGGTAGAGCTCGGGGAGAGACATCGCTTCCATCCCGGTGAAGATCAGAGCGCGGTCGTTCGCCTGAAACGCCTCGATGCTTCGTTCGCCGCCGACGACGAGGGTCGTGCAACGGCTCGCCACGTCGAGCGCGTAGAGGTGCGCGCCGCCGCCCTCCGCCACGACGAAATAGATGCGGTCGCCGACCCACTTCGGGTCCGAATTCATCCCGCCCATTCGGACGTCGCAATTGAGGCTGTTCGAGGCGTTCCGATCCATTGAATCGAGGCGCTCCGGCGTGCCGCCTTTCGCGTTGAGCATCCACAGGTGCTCGTGCGAGGCGAACCCCCGCGGCAGGTCGTCCCCGCGGAGGACGAGGCGCCGGTCATCCGGGGACCAGGCGACGCTCGCGATCTCCATCGTGTGTTTCGTCAATTGGGTCGTTTTCCCGGAGGCCACATCGAGGACGAAGAGATCTTGGAGGTATGGCCGCAGGTCCTCCGTCTGAGCGAGGTATGCGATGCGCTTTCCGTCGTGGGACCACGCGGCTTTCGTGACGTCGAACTCGCCTTTCGTGAGCTGCTTGACGGCGTTCGTCGTGAGGTTCAAGATGAAAGCGTGCTTGCGGAGATTGTAGATGAAGCCCTTGTCGTTGAACCAGAAGTTGATGCGGCGGATCGTGCGGACGTCCTCATCGTCCTCGCCGACGTTCGAGAGGAAGAGCACGCGCTTGCCGTCCGGCGACCAGGCGGGACCTTCGATGCCTTCCTTGCGGCGGAGGACGAGCTTCGCTGTCCTTCCACCGGTCCGGATGGAATACAGCGCGTTCCCTTTGTCCTCCTTCCCCATCCCCCGTTTCGATGTGAACAGGATTCGATTCCCATCGGGGGAGACCTTCGGCGCGCCGTCCTTGCCGCCGGTCGTGAGCCGCCTCGGGGCCTTCCCGTCGAGCGGGACGATCCAGATGTGGCCCTCGTACTCGTCCTTGTCCAAGCGGGCGCGATGCACCGAGATCGCTGCGAACGTCGCATCCGGCGACAAGCTGGGCTCGGAGAGCATCGAGTAAGCGGCGAGATCCTCAGGTTGGATGGCCTTCGCCATGCGCAGGGCGAGCCCGCCGTGTGAAATAAATTCTGCCCCGCGCCCGCAAGGCTCATCGCCCCCGCCGGCTTGTCCCCGCGGTGATGGCCGCCCCGTTCGGCAAGCTCGCCTACCTGTACGTCGGCACCGGCGACCTCGATCGGGACCTCGAGTACTACACGAAGACCCTCGGGGGCACGCTGCTCTGGAACTACCACGAGTTCGGCGCGAAGGTCGCGTCGGTCCGCCTGTGCGACGGCCCGCAGTACCTCCTCGCGGACCACCGCCACGCGCCATCGGTCCTGCCGATCTTCGAGGTCGGGGACCTCAAGGCGACCGCGAGACACCTGCGGTCCCGCGGTTGGAAGCCCGAAGGCCGATCGTTCGAGATCCCTCCGGGACCGTGCTTGCTCTTCAAGGATCCGAGCGGGAACGAGCTCGCGATCTTCGAGAACGTGCGGCCGGACCTGATGGAAGGGTCTTTCGGGGATGCCGGCATTCGGCGGTCCGGTCGCGAGTGAGGGACCTCCCATGTTCGAGCACCCGAACGCCACGTTGGTCAATCACCTCTACGACGCCTTCGACGCAAAGGACAGCGAGAAGCTCAAGAAGCTGATCGCCGAGGACGCCGTGTGGTACGTGCCGGGTTCGTCTCCAATCTCCGGCGAGCACCGAGGCCATGCGGCGATCTTCGCGTATTTCCAGAAGCTCGCGGAGCTCAGCGGGGGCACGTTCCGCGCGGAGCTCGTCGACATCCTGGCGAGCGACATGCACGCGGTGGCCCTCGCGAGTGCGACCGGGACGCGCGGCGATCGGACGTTCGAGGGCAGCTACCTCCTCCTGATGCGGATCGAGAACGGGCGGATCATCGAGGCGCGACTCTTCAACGACGATCCAGCGGCCTTCGAGGCGTTCTGGGCCTAGGGGCGATGCATACTGTCGTCGAGCGGTCCGGCCCTGGCGCAAGGGGCGATGAGTCCGGCGCGGATCGAGACCCTCGCGGACGGCGTGTTCGCGATTGCGATGACGCTGCTCGCCTTCAACCTGACCGTGCCCGAGGTCCTGCCGACGGAGGATCCGGCGGTGGTCCTCCCCGGCGAACTCGTCGGTCTCTTGCCTCGCTTCGTCATCTACGCGATCAGCTTCGTGGTGCTCGGCATCTACTGGGTCGCGCATCACGCCCAGTTCCGGGTGATCCACAACGCCGACCGCCCCCTCCTGTGGATCAACATTCTCTTCCTCATGCTCGTCGCGTTCGTGCCCTTCTCCACTTCGCTCATGAGCCGGTATTGGACGGCACCGGTGGCGGTGCAGGTCTATGGCCTAGTGCTCATCCTCATCGGCGGCGCCGGCTACCTGCACTGGTGGTACGCCACTTCGGGACGGCGGCTCGTCCCGGGGTCGACGCCAGACTCCCTGATCCAGGCGGCGAAGCGTCGGATCGTGATCGCGCCCGCCGTGTGCGCCATCGCCATCGCGTTTTCGTTCGTGAGCACGGCGATCAGCATCGCGCTCTATGCGCTCCTCATCCCGTTCTACATCGCGCCCGCGAGCCTCGACCGGCACGTGTTCCGCCGCACCCGTGACGTGTGACCACGCCGCGCGGAACCCGCTCAACATACGCCGCCGAGGCGATGGGAGGCCCATGTTGGCAGATCTGCAGAATGCGTACATCGGGGCGGTGGAGCGGGCGGGAGAGAGCACGGTCAACGTGAGCACGGCGCGAGGCCCGTACGGGCCGCCGTCCGGTCCGTGGCCTCGGCGGGGGATCGGTTCCGGCGTGATCCTCGACGACCAGGGGCACATCCTCACCACCCACCACGTGATCGACGGCGCGGACAAAGTGATCGTCGCCTTCAACGACGGACGAGTCCTGAGCGGCACGGTCGTCGGCGGGGACGAGGAGACCGACGTCGCGGTCGTCCGCGTCGACGGGAAGGACTTCCGGCCCGCGGACTTCGCGAACTCGGACGAACTCAAGGTGGGCCAGCCGGTCCTTGCGATCGGCAACCCGCTCGGTCTGCCCGGCGGGCCGACGGTCACGTCGGGCGTGGTCAGCTCCCTCCGCAGGAACCTGACCCGATGGCCCGGGGACGGACTGCCCGTCATCCAGACGGACGCCGCCGTGAACCCGGGGAACAGCGGCGGGCCGCTCGTGGACCTGCGCGGCCGCGTCGTCGCGATCAACACGGCGACGATCCCGTTCGCGGAAGGCATCGGCTTCGCGATCCCGATCAACGCGGCACTCGGCGTCGCCCGCCAGATCCTGGAGCACGGGCACGTGCAGCGGCCGTGGCTCGGCGTCGCCGGGTACGACGT
>DASPXQ010000017.1:0-19552 GCA_035637195.1 Thermoplasmata archaeon
TTATGGACGAGGAACAAATCCGCGAATTCTCGGAGAAAATGTCGGAGCGAATCTCCACGCTGGAGGATCGGAACGACAAGCTCCTCGAGACCGCACGGCGGGTCGAGGGCGAGAAGCGATACGTCGAGACGGAGATGGTCCGGCTCCAGAAAGAGATCCGGCGGCTCAAGCAGGAGCTCGACCGGCTGAAGAGCCCGCCCCTCATCATCGGGAACATCCGGGACGTCCTCGCGGACGGCCGGGTGGTCGTGAAGTCGTCCACGGGCCCGGACTTCATCGTGAACGCGGCGGACTACATCGCGAAGGAGAACCTGATCGTCGGGGCGCGCGTCGCGCTGAACAAGCAGACGCTCGCGGTGATGGGCGTCCTGCCGCCGTCCCTCGACCCGATCGTCACGGGCGCGGAGATCATCGCGAAGCCTCAGGCGACGTACCAGGACATCGGCGGCTTGGAGAACCAGATGCGGGAGCTCCGCGAAGCCGTCGAGGACCCGTTGCTCAAGCCGGACTTGTACCGCAAGGTCGGGATCGAGCCGCCGAAAGGCGTGCTCCTCGTCGGCCCGCCGGGCACCGGCAAAACGCTCCTCGCGAAGGCCGTCGCGAATCGCACCAAGGCGACGTTCATCCGGTTCGTCGGATCCGAGTTGGTGCAGAAGTACATCGGCGAAGGCGCCCGGCTCGTGCGGGAGCTGTTCCAGCTCGCCCGGGAGAAGGCGCCGTCGATCGTGTTCATCGACGAACTCGACTCGGTCGGGGCGAAGCGGCTCGAGATCGCGACGTCCGGGGACCGGGAGGTCCAGCGCACCCTCATGCAGCTCCTCGCAGAACTCGACGGATTCAATCCGCTCGGCGAGGTGAAGATCATCGGGGCGACGAATCGGCCCGATATCTTGGACGACGCACTCCTCCGGCCCGGCCGCTTCGACCGGATCATCGAGATCCCGATGCCGAACCAGGAGGCCCGCACGACGATTTTCCGCATCCACGCGCGGACGATGAGCGTTGCCTCCGACGTCGACTTCGGCGTGCTCGCCGGCCGCTGCGAGGGCGCCACGGGCGCGGACATCCACGCGATGTGCACGGAAGCGGGCATGTTCGCGATCCGCGAGGACCGCGACCAGGTGACGATGTCCGACTTCGAGCGGGCGGTCGACAAGGTGTTCGGCGAGAACCCGATGCGGACCCCGGATGCCTCGGGCGCGATGTACGCGTGAGTTCGACCCGCGTCCACACCATTCCTAAATAGGACCCCGCCTCTCTTGCGTCGTCGTTCGATTCGGGGAAGCCTGATGGCGAGGACGGACCACTGTCCCATCTGTGACGTCGCCGTGAAGCCGGAGAACCTGATTCGGCACCTGGGCGACACCCACCCGCGGCACCCAGACACCCGGACGTTGCAGGAGAAATTCCGTGAGAGGGGCCGCCAAGCCGCGCGGAAAGAAGCCCGGCAGCCGATTCACATCCGAAGGTGGCATGTCGCATTGACGGTCGGTCTCGTCGTGCTCATATCCAGCGGCTATCTCGTCGCGCCATATTTCGACCCCTACCGAAATTTCGGACCCGACTCATGCATCAACGAAGTGAACGTCCCCAACTACCCTCCGTACCACATGCACCCGTACCTTACGATCATAGCCCTTGGAACGCCACAGCTTGTTCCTGGCGATGTCGGGATCACAGCAACGTGCATGCATCCCATCCATGTCCACGGGGGCTCGGATGCTCAGGGCCGCGTCCAGCTCCACGTCGAGTCGCCGGTCGTGCATACATTCTACCTCCGAGACTTCTTCCACATCTGGGGCGAGCCCTTCAACCGGAACCAAATTTTACAGTACACGGCCGACGGCACCAACCGTATCCGGATGACGGTGAATGGTACCGCGAGCAGCGCGTATGAGAACCTCGCCCTATGGGACGGTCAAGAAATCGTAATTTCGTACGGTCCGTGAGTCCCGCAGGACGCAGGCTCAGCATACAGATTTGTCCTCATCCCCTACGGAATCGACTGGGGGGCGTACCCATGCCGAGCAGGGGGCCGATTTCTATGTCGTGAACCAGCCTAACTGAGATACATTCTTCAACACGGCAGCTCAGTCGCCGTTGTGTCCGATAGCGAAGTCGGTGAGCACTCGCCTACCTCCGTAATGCGCATCGGCTTCACTCAGAGAACTGGGGCTCGCCTAACGGCGTGTCTGGCGCGTGGCCACCATAATCTTTATGGCGGCTGCTCGGTTAGCCGCGGCCGAATGGCCCACCGCTTGGTCCGCGACGAGCACGGCGTGAGCACACTCTGGTCGTTCATCGGCGTGCTCATCCTGGCGATCGCGATCCTCGGCGTGTACTACGGCTACGTCGTGCCGAAGTTCGGCACCCCGCCGATCCGCGCGCAGAACAGCGACACAGTCCAGGTCGATTACGTCGGCACGTTCGCGGACGATGGGCTCGTGTTCGATACGAGCTTCGCATCCGTCGCGAAAGACAACGCGTCGTACCCGAAAGCCTTCGCCTTCACGTGGCGGGATACGTGGCAGCCCCTCTCGTTTTCGGTCGGGGCCGTGCCACCGCAGGTCATCAAAGGCTTCGACCTCGGCGTCCAGGGGATGGCGGTCGGCGACTCGAAGACGGTCGTCGTGCCGCCGTCGATGGGATACGGCGTGGCGGATCCGTCGAAGTTCGTCGTCAAGCCGCTCCTCGAGTCGGTCGCCGTCCGCGCCACGATGACGGTCACGGACTTCGAGACGTTGTATAACGCGCCCCCCGTGTCCGGGTCGAACGTCACCGACCCGTTCTGGGGCTGGTCCTCGACGGTGGCCGTGTCCGGATCGGTTGTCACCGTGACGAATAGCCCGTTCCCGGGGCAGATCGTGCGGCCGTACGCCGGCTGGGACGCGGAGGTCGTGAGCATCGACGACTCGGCGAACCAAGGCGAAGGCGCGATCCTCGTGCACCACCTCCTCGCCCCGAGCGACGTCGACCGGACGGGCGGGAAGATCCTCCAGCGAGGCACGATGGTGCCCCTCTTCGTCGTGAGCGCCGTGGACCTCGACGCCGGCACGTACACCCTCAACTACAACGGGCCCGCGCCGTACGGCCGGACGCTCGTGTTCCAGGTGACGATGGTCTCCATCAGCCGCCTCTTCTGAGGGCCGCGGATGGCCTCCCGCGGAAGCGCGCCGGGCACCGGGCCCGTGCCGCACCGGGGCGACCCCGGCCGGGGACGGTGACGACATGCCGCTCGGCGACGAGATTCTCCGGCTCTTTGGGGCGTTGGGTCCCGTTGGCCTGCTCGTGGCGTTGTTCGTCGTCTTCTACCTCGACTCGATCGTGATCCCGCTCCTCCCCGAGGTCTTCGCCATCCTGATCTTCCAGGCGGGCGGGGCGACGCTCGAATGGGGGCTCGTCGTCCTCGCGCTCGCGGAAGCCGGCGAGGTCCTCGGGAATACGACCGCGTATCTGATCGTGAAGCGCGTGGGACTCCCCGCCCGGGTGCGACGGGCCATGGAGTCGTGGACCCAGGTGTTGCTCGCGAAGCGGGAGACGCTGATCCTGACGAACCGGATCGCTCCGGCGGTCCCGTTCGTGGGGTTCTTCATCGCCGCCCTGGGATGGTCGTACCGCCGCTCGATCGCGTACGTCGCCCTCGGCGGCCTCGCGAAGTACTCGTTCCTGCTCCTCGTCGTCGGCGGTCTCAACGTGGCCTACAACCCCTCGCTCGCGAGGGATCTGACCCTCGCCTTCGTCCTCGCCTTCGTGGCGATCAGCATCGGGGTCGGCTGGATCCGGAAGCGACGGCTGGAAGCCCTCGGCCCGCACGACGGTCAGCGCGGCGCGCCGTAATCGGAGGCCGCCAACGGACGACCGACGAGGACCCGTACGTCCGCGTGGGCCCACGCGACGACTTGCCGCACGAACGACTCCGAACGGAACCGACGGTCGGAGAGGAAGACGCGGATCGCCGGATCGTAGACGACTCCCGGGAGCCCACGGGCGCGGACGGCGAATTCGAGGTCTTCGCAGACCACGGACCGGAACCCGCCGAGGCCCAGCACGGCCTCCCTCCGGAACGCGCAATTGTTGACCGGCAGCCAGGGCACCCGGAGGGTCGTGTACCCCGCGGCCCCGAGCGACCACACGGATCGCGCGAAAGCGTTGTACGCCCACCGCCGGAATCGGCTCTGACAGCGATAGAGCCCGAGGCCTGCGACCGCCTGGGTCCTCGCCGAGCGAAAGCGGTCTCGGATCCGGGCGATCCAGTCCGGCGCGGGCACACTGTCCGCATCCAGGAACGCGACGATCGGGGACCGCGCCTCCCGCACGCCGACGCCTTTCCCCGCGCCGATCCCCTCCCGAGGCGTCTGCCTTACGCGGGCGCCATGCATCTCCGCGATCCGCGCTGTACCGTCGCGACTGAAGCTGTCCACGACGACCACCTCGTCCCCCGGACCGAGCTGCGGGACGAGGGCGTCCAGCGTCTCGCCGAGATACGCTTCTTCGTTATATGTCGGAATCACGACGGACAGCATTTCCGTCCGCCATCCGGTCCCTCTCCTTAAAGGTGGTCCCCGCGCGGCCATGGCGCTCGACTGCGCGACCGTCGCGAGAGGTGGCCCCCCAGGATTCGGCCATCGCGGCGCGGGGCGTCATGCGGCAAGGAGCCGCTCGTACACCCGCTCGAGCTGCCGCGTGCACCGCTCGATGGAGTACGGGAGGGCGCTCTCGCGGGCCGCCGCCCGCATGGGGTCCCGGTCCCGGAGGCAGCGCACGATCGCGGCCGCGCACCCGCGGACGTCCGACGGATCGAAGAGGGCGCCGTTGAAGCCGTCCCGGACGAATTCCGGGATCGCGCGGTAGTTCGCGCCCGCGACGGGCCGGCCCGAGGCGAGCGCCTCGAGCACGACGAGCCCCTGGGTCTCGAACCGCGAGGCGATTGCGAAGACGTCCGCCGCGGCGTAGTATTTCGGCAGGTCGGCGTCGGGGACGAAGCCGGTGAACAGGACGTCCCCTTCGAGGCCCAGGTGATGCGCGAGCTCGTAGTACTTCTCGATATACGGCCCCGTGCCGACGATCAGCAGCTTCGTGTCCGGGTTCGCCTCGAGGACTTTCGGGAACGCGTGGATGAGCGTCGTGAGGTTCTTCTCCGGCGCGACGCGGCCGACGTGCAGGATGACGTCGTGGCCGTTCAGGCCCCATTTCGCGCGGACGCCTTGGCCCGAGAGGTCGGGCCGGAAGCGGTCCGGGTCGACGCCGGTCGGAATGACGTCCGCGATGTTCGCCGTCGGCGAGAGGTCCCGGATCTCCTCCAGGATCGCGCGGCTCGGGACGACGACGCCCTGCGTCTTGCGCAGGAACACGCGCAGGTAGAAGCGGAGCCCGCGCTCGAGGAGGTGGAGGTTGAGGCCGAACGGCGAGTAGAACGCCAGCGTGTCGTGGATCATCGTGTGGAACGTGGAGACGCGCGGGATCTTCGCCTGCCACGACGCCCAGAGGCCCTTGATCCCGACGAAGCCGACCCCGTGGATGTGGACGAGGTCGATCCCCATGTCCTTGATCATGTCGACCTCGCGCCCCGGGAACATCGCGAGCCGGTAGCCGGGGTAGTGGCGGAACTCCTTCGCCCGGACGTAGATCGTCCCCGCCTCCCGGACCTCGCGCCGTCGCGGATCCTCCGGCGCGAAGACGACGACTTCGTGTCCGTCGGCCTCGAGCTGACGGCGGGTCGTCAATACGGACGTCACCACGCCGTCGACCGTCGGCAGGTAGCTGTCCGTGAAGAGGGCGATCCGCATGGCCTCAGCGTCCGGATCCGCGGCCTTGGGGCGTCGGCTCTCCCACGCCGTCGTCGATGTCGGGTATCGTCCCCGCTTCCACGATTCCGTGCCCTGTCCGCTCGCCCATTGCCGGCCAACCCGCGGGACGCATGTCGCGGCCGCGACGGCGGCGTTGGGATGCGAGGACCGCAGACGGCTCGGATTTTGGTAGCCCTACATTAACTTTGTGGGCGGCCCGCGCCGCATTGATAATCGCACGGAGTCGCGCATCCCAGGCGCGGCATCCGATGGATTCGCGGTGCGTCGCCGGCTCATTTCGGGGTGATCTGCGAATTGATAATCTCGACGCCGCGACCCGCTCGATACGAATGTCGGAAGCCGAGGGCGACCTTGGCCCGGGCCGATTCGACCGCGCCGAGGAGCGGTTTGCCGAGGGCCAGGTAGGCGGCGATCGACGCCGCAAGGGTGCAGCCGGCGCCGTGGAGGACTTTGTCAAGGCGACGTCCCCGGAGGCGCCGCATCCTTCGGCCGTCGAACAGGACGTCGACGAGGGGCCCTTTCGTGTGGCCGCCCTTGACGAGGACCGCTCTCGGCCCGAGACGGCGGATGGCCCGCGCCGCCGCCTCCATCGATGCGACGTCCGTGACCGGGAGGCCCGACAATCGCTCCGCCTCGAACCGATTCGGAGTGACGAGGGTCGCCCGCCCGAGGAGTCGGTCGACGAGGGCGTCGCGGAAGTCGTCCCGCTCCAGGCGCGCACCGACCGTCGCCACCATGACGGGGTCGACGACGAGCGGGAACGAGGTCCTTTGAAGTTCCCGGGCGACCGTTTGGACGATCGTGGCGGAGTAGAGCATGCCCGTCTTCGCCGCCCGCACGTCGAAGTCGTCCACGACCGCGCGCAGTTGCTTTCGGATCTCGCCGACCGGGAGGGGGAAGATTGACTCGACCGAACGCGTGTTCTGCGCGGTGACGCACGTGATCACGGACGTGCCGTGCACCCCGATCGAGGCGAACGACTTGAGATCCGCCTGGATCCCCGCGCCGCCGCCGGAATCGCTGCCCGCGATCGTCAGCGCGGTCCGCACGGGCCGTGCGATGGGCGCGGCGGGCTTAAGTCTGCCGCGCGTAGGCATGTGGAGGGGCACAATCCCAGAGATTGAGCCGCGTCGACAGGCGGTGCGGATTGCGTCGCTCTCGTCTCGAGGGAAGCGGAGCCGGACAGCGTTAAATATCACGTGCCTCATGCGAACGGAGCCATGCGAGCGCGGAGCGGCCACATCGAGTTCGACAAGAAGGTGCGGTGGAAGAACCTCATCCCCGCCTTCCGACCGTTGTTCCTGAAGTTCCTCGAGGAGACGCAGCAGGTGCCGGAGGACATCGACAACGTCGACGTACTGATCGAGGAGAACCTGCGCGACCTCCGCAACAACCGGAAGCCCGAGGGGTACAACCGCGAGGGCGCGATGCGGATGATCTTCCCGATATCAAACAAGGTCGAGTTCTACGTCTACGGCCGAGGGAAGACGATCGAGGTGGCCCACGTCACGGAGCAGCTGAGCCGGGTTTTGCAGAAGTATCGGCTCAAGCACACGATCGCGTGGGACCAGCTCAAGCTCCTCGCCGACAAGAAGGAAGCGTAGGTCCGCCTTGGGGAAAGCCACTCGGGCGAGCGGCGTACCTCTACTTAGAGGTACATTCTCCCCACCTTCTCGGAGGGCGGACGGGTCTCACCCTTCGAGCCGGACGCTCTCGACGACCGAGTACTGGGCGCCCTGCGGCGTCAGGACGCTCTTCTTCAGGTGGATCGTATCCACGCGATGGGTCCCGAACTCGTCCGCGGCACGCGCGCGGAGGATTGTCCGAGCGCGTTCGAGGTCGCGCGATCCCTTCACGCGGGCCAAGGTCACGTGGGCCTTCCACGTCCGATGCTCCCGACGGAAGCCGAGAGGTTCCATGGATGCCTCCAGGGCCGCCGCGATCGTCGCGAGCGGCTCCGCGCCCTCGACGCCCACCCAGATGACGTTCATCCGTCCGAGGCCGGGAAACGCGCCGGTGCCCCGCACGCGGATCTCGAACGGGCGGACGCCTGACGTCGCCTCTCGCATCGCCGTGACGATCTCGGGCACAAGGCCCTCTTCCGTCTCCCCGAGGAACTTCAGCGTCAGGTGAACCTGGTCCACGGAAACGACTTTCAGGGGACCGCCCGCCTTCCGAAGTTCCGCGGCAAAGCTCTCGAGGTCCGGCGTTGGCGGGACGTCTGCGGCGATGAACCCCCGGAACGTCACGACGCCGGCCCTCCCGGCCCCGATGTCGCGGCGACGAACCGGCCTCGCTCGTCGAATGAGCCCCGAAGGCGGCCTTCGCGGACCGCCGTCCGGAGTACCATTTCCGCATCCTCCCTGGAGACGTGTAGCTCGTCCGCGAGGTCTCGGAGGTCGAGGGTACCGCGCGCGCGGGCAAACACCGCGACGTGCGCGAGCGCGAGATCTCTGGTGCGGAATCGCCTTTGGTATGCGAAGAAGAAAAGGCCCGGGATCAAGAACACAGCCGCGCACAAAGAAGCCGCGGTCGCGCTCAACGTCTGCTGGAGCGCGGCACCCGCGACGGCGAGGATCGCCGATCCGCCCGCGATCGCGAGCGTGGCCGCGGAGACGATCTGATACCACGTCCGGAGTTTCACTCAGTCGCCATCCTAGTCCGTGACGAGGGTCCCGTGGAACGGCTCTCCGAGGATCGCGGCGCGGAGCGCGCGGAGGTCCCGGCCGTGCACGACGCCGAGGGGCGTCCGGTCCCGCGCGAGGACCCGGGCCGCCACGGGGTCGAACACGATACTCGGGCCAGCAGCCGCATGCCCCGATCCCGCGACGCGGACGAGGTCTTCGAACCGCATCCGCTCGATGAGCCGCGCACCCGGATCCGCCTTCGGGTCACTCGTGTACACGCCGTCCACCGAGGTCGCGTTCACGATCCGCGCGGCGCGGACGAACCGCGCGAGGGACGCGCTCACGCGGTCCGTCGTGTGGCCCGGCCGGGTTCCCGCCATCAGCACGATCGGGTGGCGTCGCGCGAGATTCGCCGCTTCCGCGTACGTCGTCGCGGGCTCCCGGTTCACGCGGCCGCCGAGTGCAGCGGCGAGGAGGCGCGCGTTGAGCCGCGTGACCGCGATCCCGAACTCGTCGAGGGTCCGCTCGCCGATCCCGAGCGCGCGGCCCGTCTCGATGTAGTATCGGGCAATGCGGCCTCCGCCCGTGACGACGAACACCCTCACGCGGGTCGAGACATCCCGCAGCAACGCCGCGAGCGTTCGAAGATACCGCGCGTCGTCGTCTCCGGGAACCAGGACGGAGCCGCCCAGTGAAACAACGACTTTCTCCATGTTGATTCAGTCTCGGCGCTAACGGTAGGGCATGATAAATAGCTCGCGGCGGAAGACAGGTTTAAGAAACGCGGTCGACGTCCGGTGTGCGCGATGGCTGACGGTCGGGTCGTCTTGGTCACGGGTGCTTCGTCCGGCTTCGGGAAAGTCGTCGCTTCCCTCCTCGGCGAACGGGGGTTCCGGGTGTTCGGCACGAGTCGCCAGCCCGGTCGTGCGCGGGAGGACGGGTTTGAGATGCTCCCGCTCGACGTGGACTCGGATCGGTCGGTCGATGCATGCATCTCCAGCGTGATGGAGACGGCCGGGAAAGTGGACGTGCTCGTGAACAACGCGGGGTACGGCCTGACCGGCGGTGTCGAGGAGGTCTCCCTCGCGGAAGCGAAAGCTCAGTTCGAAACGAACTTCTTCGGCGTGGTCCGAACGACAAAGGCCGTCCTGCCTTCCATGCGGCAGCGGAGGAGTGGACAGATCATCAACATGGGATCCATCGCCGGGACGGTCCCCGTGCCGTTCGAAGGTTTCTATGCCGCCACGAAGGCCGCCTTGTTCGCCTACTCGGAGGCGCTCCGTCACGAGGTGAAGGGCTTCAACATCAAGGTTTCCGTCGTGCAGCCGGGGTTCTTCCGGACGAACTTCGGGAATGCAAGGAAGATGGCTGCTGAAACCATCGAGGTGTACGATGGGATGAGACGCCGGACTCTCTCTCGTTTGGAGCGGCATCTCGAAGAGGGAGCGGATCCGAAGATCGTCGCCGGGGCCGTCTTGCGGATTATTGAAAGTCCTTCGCCACGGCTGAAGTATGTGGTCGGCCGAGAAAGGCGGTATCTCCTTCTGAAGAAGATCACGCCGGCCTCGAGTTTCGAGTCCGCGTTGAGAGCCCACTGGCAGCTAGAGGAGTGAGCCATCCGGAGCGACAGGTTCACGGGACCCGAGTCTCATGGTCGCCAGCTACAAGTAGGACTAGTCTACTGGTAGGCAGTACAGATGACCGAACTGTCCGGGATGGACAAATACAAGTTCCGACGCGCGCTCGAGCAGATTGAAGAAGCGGTCGGCCGCGGCACGGAGCTCGTGAGCGTCTACATCCCGCCCGAGCGGCCGATCTTCGACGTGACGAACTATCTGCGGGCCGAGCTCTCGCAGTCGTCGAACATCAAGAGCGCGAGCACCCGCAAGCACGTCACGCAGGCGATCGAGTCGGCGATGCAACGCCTCAAGTCGTACAAGATGCCGCCGCCGAACGGGCTGGTCGTCTTCACGGGCCACAAGCAGATCGGGGCGGACCAAACGGAGATGGTCGCCTTCGTGCTGGAGCCGCCCGAGCCCGTCACGTCGTTCCTGTACCGTTGCGACTCCAAGTTCTACACCGCGCCGCTCCACGAGATGCTCGCGGAGAAGGACCTGTACGGCCTCGTCGTGATCGACTGGAGCGAAGCGACCTTGGGCATGCTCCGCGGCAAGCGGATCGAGGTGATCAAGAACCTCCAATCTCAGGTGCCTTCCAAGCATCGGATGGGTGGGCAGAGCGCCCGGCGCTTCGAGCGGGGCCACGACATCGCCGTCCACGAGTGGTACAAGAAAATTGGAGACTTGATGACGGACGCCTTCCTGAACCAGCCGGCTCTCAAGGGGATCATCATCGGAGGCCCGGGTTACTCGAAGGAAGAGTTCGCGACGGGGGATTATCTCCACCACGAAGTGAAGAAGAGAGTCCTGCCGACGTTTCTCGACACGGGCTACACGGACGAGTACGGCCTCCGGGAGCTCGTCGAGAAGTCGCGGGAGATTCTGAGCGGTCTCGACTTGATGCGAGAAAAGGCCCTGGTGCAGGGGTTGATGGAGGAAATCCGCAAGGAGGACGGAGGCCTCGCGGCGTACGGCGAGGACCAGGTCCGCCATGCGCTCCAGCTCGGGGCGGTCCAGACACTCCTCATCTCCGAAGGGCTGCGGAAATCCCGGCTCAAGCTGCGGTGTGCGAACGGCGACTGGGAGGGCGAGAAGACCGTCGCGGAGGACGGAGAGCTGCCTTCGTGCCCGAAAGACGGCGGGCCCCTGACGGTGGTCGAGAACCGTGATCTGATCGAGGACCTCAGCGGGATCGCGGGGCAGATGGGCTCGAACGTCGAGCTGGTCTCGAAGGACTCCGAGGAGGGCGCGCTGCTCCTCAAGGCGTTCGGCGGGATCGCGGCGATCCTCCGCTACCGGGTGACGTGATGGGTCACGACCCCTGGTCCGACCTCCGGGATCAGGCGGAGACGATCCGGCGATCCATCGAGTCGAGCCTGAGCGTGACGACGCCGGGCATCCTCGAGGAAGCGCCGGAGGACCGCGGGCTCTTCGCGCTGGCCACGCACGCGTGGGCGAAAGAACTCAAGTCGAAGCCGGCGGACATCGCGTCCCGCGCCGCCCGCGTCCGGGTCGCGGCTCCCTTCTCGCCGTTGAAGGCGGAAGGCCCGTACGTCAACTTCCGGGTCGAGCCGTCCGCGTTCGCGGACCTCGTCCTCGGGTCGGTCCGATCGCAGGGCGAGCGGTACGGCGCGTCCCCGCCCCGCAAGGAGCGAGTCCTCCTGGAGCACACGAGCACGAACCCCACGGGCCCAATCCATGTCGGGCGGGCGAGGAACCCGTTCCTCGGAGACGCCCTGGTGCGGATCCTGCGTCTCGCCGGCTACCCGGTGCAGAGCGAGTACCTGGTGAACGACATTGGCCGCCAGATGGTCCTCCTCTACTGGGCCGTCCGGAATCTGCCGATAGACGCGGTGGCGGCCGAACCCCGGATCGAGTACCGGTACGTCGCGCTGTACCAGAAGGCGAGCGCCAAGCTCGAGACCGACGAGGCCCTCAAGCGGGAGATCGAGCGGCTCACGCAGCGCTTCGAGGGCGGCGACGTCCAGCTGACGAAGGACATCCGGAAGGTCGGCGAGGACATCCTCCGAGGGATCCTCGAGACGTTGCGCCGCGCCAACGTGACGTTCGATTCGTTCTTCTGGGAGAGCGACTCGATCCTCGACGGGAGCGTCCAGCGGGTCATCGCCCGTCTGATGCCGCAGAGCCGCGAGGAGGACGGCGCGCGCTACGTCGACCTCAGCGCTTTCGGGCTCGAGGGCGACTCGGCCAAGTACGTCTTCGTGCGCAAGGACGGCACCTCGTTGTACACCACGCGGGACATCGCGTATCACCTGAACAAGAAGGAGCGCTGCGACCTTGCAATCGATGTCCTCGGGGAAGATCACAAGCTCACGTTTCAACGGCTCAAGGCCGCGTTCCAGCTGATGGGCGTCGACTGGGCCCCGGAGACGATCTTCTACGCGTTCGTGACGCTGCCGGAAGGCCGGATGTCGACGCGCAAAGGTCTCGTCGTCTACCTGGACGACCTGCTCGAGGAGGCGCTCGACCGCGCCTACGCCGAGGTGGCGAAGCGGCGGGAGGACCTCTCGGAGGAGCGGAAGCGGGCGATCGCGGAGACGATCGGAATCGGCGCGGTCCGGTACAACATCGTTCGTGTCCAGGCGGAAAAAGCGATCCTGTTCCGCTGGGAGGACGCCCTCAACTTCGAGGGGAATTCGGCGCCGTTCCTCCAGTACGCGCACGCCCGAGCCTGCAGCATCCTCGCGAAAGCCGAAGGACGGGGCCCCGGCGAGTTCGACCGGCTCACCCATCCCCAGGAGCAACGGCTCCTCCGATGGATCGCGAAGTTCCCTTCGACGATCCGGGATGCCGCGGCCGGTCGCCGCGTCCATGCCGTCGCCTCGTTCGCCGCGGACTTCGCGGCGCAGTTCAACCAGTTCTACCGGGATTGCCCCGTCCTGACCGCGGACCCCGCCGGCCTGCGGAACGCGCGGATCGCCCTCGTCGACGGCTCTCGGGTCGTCCTCCGCAGTGCGCTCGAGTGCCTCGGGCTCAAGGCACCGAACGAAATGTGAGTCCCGAGGCCACGGCTCAAACGTGGATGCGACGCGACTATAGCCGCTTCTTCTCCTCTTTGATTTCCCTACGAGGCTTCTCCTTCTCCTCGCCGCCCTTCTCGCGTCGCCCTCGGAGGGGCCGCCATTCGCCGGCCTTGATCTTCCGGCGCGCGTACATCGCGAAGACGAACAGGGCGATGATCCCGATGACGCTGCCGTAGATGGCATACGGCTGCCAGAACGGCTGGCGAACGTTCACGGGCAACGACGCCCGGTTCTCGCTCGTGATCCATGTATACGGCTCGGACGAGTCGAAGACGTACACCTGGAGGGTCTTGTTGCCTTGGCCCGTCAGGCTGACGTGGAACACGAGCGTCACGGTCTCGGGCGAGGCGATGGACTTGCTCCCTTTCTGGTTGCCGTTCTTGTCGAACCAGTCCGCCTGGGTCGCGACGACGGTCGTCACACCGCCGCTGATGGCGAGGACCTGGGTCGTGACGTTCCCGGCGGCGGCGCGGCCCGCCTTGTTCGTGACATTGACCGTCACGGTCATCTGGCCGAACTCTTCCGGATCGGCCGGATTCAGCTTGAGGGTGCCCGCTTCAACCTTCAGGTCCGCGTGGAGGGACACGTCGATTTGCACTTGGACGGATCGATTCAGGTAGCCGGTGTTCGGCTTGTTCGACCCGAAGCCCAAGTCCTTCACGGCCAGGCGGACGGTGTAGCTGGAGTTCCACTCCTGCCACGCGAACGTCACGTTGACGCCGTAGAAGGTGTGGTTATTCCCGGACAATATAGTGCCCCCGACGGAGATCGGCCCGGGGATCGTCCACGTGACGTTCAGACCGGAGCCGCCGCTGTAATTGTACTTGTCGTAGTCGTCCGTCGTCCGCGACGCGTTGAAGGAGTACGTCTTCCGTTCCATCGGGCTCGTGATCGTCCCCCAGTCCTTCGAGGAGTCCAGGATGTCGAACGCAAGCGTGGGCGCCTTCGTGTCGTTGACGATCGCGGTCATCGAGGCGTTCCCGGATTTCCAGCCGACGCTGTCCGTGACGGTCAGGTTTACCGTGAAATTTCCGGGCTTCGAGAACGTGTGGGTGACGATTCGCCCTGTGGCGTCGGCGATGCGGTCCCCGTTGAAGTCCCAAGAGAACCCTCCGTCGAGGATCGTGCCGTTCTTCCCGAAATACGCGCCGTCGGTCGACGGCCCGCCATCGAACTTGACGGGGATGCCCTCGTCCACCTCCAGCTTCACGCCCGTCGTCGAGTCGCCAACGGTCCGGTTCGTCTTGAAGCGCGCGATCGGAAGCTGGTCGTCCACGAACAAGGTAATGTCCCGATAACTGACGTTGCCCCCCGTGTCACGGTAGGTCAGGTTCACTGTTTTCGTCCCGTTCTGCGTGTAGTTGAACGTCGTCCAGATATTGTACCGAACGTCCCCCGGGTCCGACGTGAAGCGCCACGTGAAGTTGCCGCTGGACTCGTGGTCGTTCGGGTCCCTCGTGTCGTTCGCGCTGAATGTCAGGACCGTCTTCCCCGCGACGTAGGCTTGGTACTTGTCGAACGTTGCGTTCACGACATAGAACTTGCCCACGGGCCCCGTGACTTTCGCGTTCGCGGTCCCGTTCAGGGACTTGGCGACGGTCATCTGGATCTGGGGAGTTCCTGTCGTAACCCGCGGGTCGATCACGGCGGGCGAGAAACCCAGGATGTCCACGACGGTTGGGTCTGGAAGCACCCGCGAGGTGGTCAGCTCATAGCCTCGGGGGAATGCGACCGTGTACGTGTAGTTCTGGTACGCGGACGTGTTCGAGTCCGGGACCATCGTCATCGTCACGAGATACGACGCCGCCCCGACGGCGATGTACGGCGGGGCGCCTTTGAGCGAGTACGTTGCCGTCGTGTTGATCCAGACCTTCGCGTCTGGCGTGGGGAGCGTCGGACTCACCTGTACGGTATACGACGCGAGGCTCGAATTGTACGCCCGGTTGCTCGTCGTCAGGAAGCCGTCGGTCGTCACATATCCCGGCCCCTTCGCCAGTAGCCACGGCTGGAAGGCGGAGATCTCCCCAGGTTCGAGGAGACCGTCCCCATCGCCGAGCCCGGGCGTCGCGTCGATCTGGAGCCGCAGGTTCCGCAGATTCGCGGGGCTCAGGCCGGGCAACGTGCTGTCCGGGTTCAGAGTCAGGTTGCGCCACACCGTGAGGTTGCTCCAGTCATTGGCGCCGTAGGCGACCTTCGTCTGGTAGAGCTCCGGCGGAGCGGCCGCAAGCGCAACGTCGTGGGGATTCGGCGTCGTGGGCAGGTTGACCTGCTCCTGTTGGGAAAGGTGACCGTTGGCATCCACGAGGAGGGTGTACGTTCCCGCAGGTGCGTGGATGTCGTAGAAGCTCGCGCTGACCGTCGCGGGAATGAGTCGGTACAGGCTCGAGGCCGGGGCGCCCGGGTCGTACAGCCACGCCACCACTCCCGCGCTGAGGAAATTCCCATCCGTATCCCGGACGTGTCCGAAGATCCGGGGGCCGGGAGCGAGGTTGATCGTCATACTCGACGTGCCGCTAACGTCGACCGCCTGATCCGTCTGGAGATCGGGCGCCGCTGCTCGGATGACGAACGGGGCGGGCCACAGCGTCAGGTTCGCAGAGCCCGTTGCGTCCGTCGTGTTCGTCGCGACGAGTTGGGATTTCCCTGTGGGATTCGACACGTTGTACGCCGCGACCGATGCGCCGGCCACCGGGGAGCCGCCATTCAGGACCCGGACGACCAGGACCTTGCTCGGGCTGCCGTAGCGGTTCATGCAGACGCTGATCGTGACGGTGTGGCTGCCGTCAAAGCGCATCGGGGTCGAGGTCGATGCGTCGTAGTATCCAGAGCGAGTCACAGAGATCGTGTAACTGCCTGTCGGGGGCGTGACCGCGTAGACCCCCGCCCCGTCCGTCGTCGTCGGCGGCGGCGCGTTGATTCCGTTCGAATCGATTAACGTCACCGTGGCACCGGCAACGGGTGTCCCGACTCCGCACGTGCTCACGGCCCCGGTGACTTGGTTCGTCGCTCCCAGCGAGGTCAACGGAAGGAGGGCCATCGCGGCGAGGAGGATCACGAGGGCCCCAGCGAGCACTCGGATTGCCCGTTGTCCCCTGGGATTCATGCGGTTTCTCCTCGCTCACACAGTCGAGCCGTCCCCCGCCACGAAACCCGTTCGGGGGCCGGAGGATGCGGCGAATTGAGTGACGGTATTTAAGCGTAGTGGGTGAAGCTTCGAACCGCATGCATCGAGGAAAGTTCCATACCGCCGAGGGCCATCCGCGACCCCCGTGGCCGCGTCCTACGCCCTCGTTGCGGCGACGGCAATCTTCCTCGTCACCTACGTGTTGATTTCCCTCCGCAACCTCGGCCGGTTCCCGCTCGAGCGGCCCGCGGTCGCGATGCTCGGCGGCGCGCTCATGCTCCTCTTCGGCGTCCTCACGCCGGACGAGGCGATCGGCGCGATCAACGTCGACGTCATCCTGCTGCTCGTCGGCATGATGGTCCTCGTCTCCGGCCTCGACGTGTGCGGATTCTTCGACCTCGTGTCGTCGCGCATCGCCGCGCGCGCGAAGAGCCAAGCATCCTTCCTGGCGTGGCTCATGATCTCGACGGCCTTCCTCTCGGCGCTCGTCCTGAACGATACGATCGCGCTGCTCGTCACCCCCGTGGTCGTCCGTAGCACGCGGGCGCTCCGAGTGAATCCGGTGCCGTATCTCGTGGCGGTCGCGATCGCGGCGAACATCGGGAGCGTGGCGACGGAGGTCGGCAACCCGCAGAACGCGTTCATCGCGATCCGTTCGGGCATCCCGTTCCTCACCTTCACCGCATACCTGCTGCCCGCGACCCTGGCGTGCCTCGTGGCCGCGATCGGGCTCGTCTGGCTCGCGTTCCGGAGGGACCTGAAGGCGCCCCTGACACCCGCCGCCGTCCTGCCGCCCGTGCGCCTGCAGCGGACGGGTCTCGCCCTCACGCTCGGCATCACGATCGCCGTGTCGGTCGGATTCTTCGCGGCCGCGACCCCGGACTGGCTTCCCCTCGTCGCCCTCGCCGGCGGCTCGTTCGTCCTGTTCTTCCTGCCGTTCGTCTCGACGGCGACTCCGCGCACCCTGGTGGCGAAGGTCGACTTGAGCATCATCCTCTTCTTCGTCGGCCTCTTCGTCGTCCTCGCCGGCGTGCGGGCGTCCGGCCTCTCGGCGGCGATCCAGGACGCGTTCTCGTCCGGGTTCGGAGGGCAGTCCGGCGGGCTCGTCTGGCTGACGGGGCTCTCGGCCCTCCTCTCGAACCTGATCAGCAACGTGCCGGCGGTCCTCCTGCTCGCGGAGGTCGTGCCGGCCGGCTCGACTCAGCTCTGGCTCGCCCTCGCGGCCAGCTCGACGCTCGCCGGGAACGCGACGATCCTCGGCGCGGCGTGCAACGTGATCGTCGTGCAGATTGCCGCGCGGGACGGGGTCGAGGTCTCGATGAAGCAGTTCGTGCGGGCCGGCCTCCCCGTGACCGCCGTGACGCTCGTCCTGGCGACGGTCCTGATCGCCTTCCTCGTGCCCGCATAGGCGAACGTTTTATGGCGCGCGCCGGCCCTGGCACGGCCGATGGGACGGACGCCCGACTTCGCCGCCGAACGGAAACGGATGGTCGACCGCCTCCTCGCTTCCGGCTACATCCGCGACCCCCGAGTGCGGGACGCCTTCCTCGCGGTCCCACGGGAAGCGTTCGTCCGGCCGGAAGACCGCGACGACGCGTACGCGGACGTCCCGCTGCCGATCGGGCTCGGCCAGACGATCTCCGCGCCGTCGATGATCGCGATCATGCTCGAGGAGGCGCGCCTGCGGCCCGGAGAGCGGGTGCTGGAGATCGGGACGGGCTCCGGCTATCACGCTGCGCTCCTCGCCCGGATCGTCGGCCCCAAGAACGTCGCCACGATTGAACGCCTCCCGGACGTCGGCGAGTGGGGCCGCTCGAACCTCGCGCGCGTGGGCCTTTCAGACGTCACCGTGGTCGTCGGAGACGGCAGCCTCGGCTATCCGGAGCGCGCGCCATACGCGTGCATCATGGCGACCGCGGGCGCCCCGCGCATCCCCGACGCATGGCCGGCCCAGCTTGCGCCAGGCGGCCGGATCGTGGCGCCGGTCGGGGCGACGCGGCACGGCCAGGTGCTCGTCGTCGCGACCCTGGGCCCGGACGGCTCGTTGCGGACCCGGGAGAGCACCCCGTGCGCGTTCGTGCCGCTCGTCGGCGCGGCGGCGTGGCCGGAATAGCTCAGGCCGTGGGCGCGGAATGGCCCCACGCCTCGTCCGGCAGCCCCTTGTACAACGGGGTTTCCTCCGGCGGCGGGACCTCCGCGAGGATCCGATCGATGTCGGCCTCGTTCAGGGACCAGTAGAAGATCCGCCAGTTCCGGCCGTCCAGGAGGGGCATCGTCTCCCAGAAGCTCTGGAGCAGGCCGGCGTCGTGGAGCGCGTAGAACACCTTGCGGTCCGGCGGTTCGATCGCGTTGTCGATGATCACGCTCCGGAACCCGAAGTAACTCATGACGATGCGGGCCTCCGCCATCGCCTCGGCGCTCGTGCCGCCCAGGCGCTTCTCGATCGCCCGGGCGAGCTTCTGGACGGTGATCATTTCCCCCTCTGCGTCCTCACATATATGGGGGCCCCCGTCCGCCTTATAGGTTTGCCGCAAAGCCCCGCGATGACCCCGCGCACCCGGTCCGGAGCCCTCCCGAGCATTACGCTTATCAGTAACAACTATTGAGGAATACCCTTTAAGGCGTCTCCGGAGAGTCGATTCCGTAGAAAGGGGTTCCCGTGAAGCGGAAATCCGGCAAGCCGATCGTCGATCTGGAGAAGAAGGTCTCCGTCGTGCACTTCAACGTCGGCTCGGGCTACCTGACGTACCTCGAGCAGGACGCGCCGGAAACCGCCCCGCGGGTGAAGAGCATCGTCATCTCGAAGGAAACCCAGTAAGACAAGTTTTTCACGGCAGAGCGTCGATGCCTCAGGCCGTGGCCGTACCCCCGGAAGGCGAGGCTCCCCCGCCGCCTCCGCCGCCAATCCCGCCTACGGACCGACCCGACGTGATGATCGTCGAGGCGGGCGCCTCTCGCGAGCGGCGGTGCGCGGACTGCGGCACCCGGACGGCGCGGTGGAAGCCGTTCCGACGCCCCAGCGGGTACGTCATCCTGTGCTTGGACTGCGCGGGGAAGGCCGCGGCGGCCTCGGCGGAGGGCGCGTGCCCGGCGTGCGGTGCGCCACTCCATCCCGCGGACCGGTTCTGCGGTCGCTGCGGCGGGCCGATCGAGTACGGCTGCCCGTCGTGCGACGCGCCGGTCGACGCGGAAGACGCCTTCTGCGCAAAATGCGGCGCGGGCCTCGTTTGATTCCGCCCGAAGACGCGCCGCGGACCCGGCCGCGAAGAGTGGACCGAGTGGGGGTTGAACTTGTCGAGGTTTAGAACCCTAACGACGGAAGCCCCCTTCT
>DASPXQ010000018.1:0-14559 GCA_035637195.1 Thermoplasmata archaeon
CGACGGCGCGGTGCGGGACCTCGACACGATCCTCGAGCTGAACTTCCCGTGCTTCAGCCGCCACGTCGCGCCCCACGCGGGCGAGCCGAAGGGCCTCGGGGAGATCGGGAGCGAGATCGAGGCGGGCGGCCAGAAGGTCCGCACGGGCGACTGGATCGTCGGCGACGAGTCCGGCCTCATCGTCGTGGCGCGGGAGTCGGCCGTCGAGATGGCGAACCGCGCCCTCGATGTGCTCGAGCGGGAGAACCGGATCCGCGAGGAAATCAAGCGGGGCGGCACCCTGAGCTCGGTCCTCGAGCTCGAGAAGTGGGAACAGATCCGGTGAGGCCGTGGACCGCCGTCGGGTGGAGGCGATCCTCCGCGATCTCACGTCCGGGAAAGCGTCCGTCGGCGAGGTGATGGCGGCCCTCCGCGACCTGCCATACGAAGACCTCGGGTACGCGAAGATCGACTCCCATCGGGATCTGCGGCGCGGGTTCCCGGAGGTCGTCTTGTGCCTCGGGAAGACGCCGGAGCGGATCGTCGAGATCGTGCGGCGGATGAGCGCCTCGCATCGGCTCGTCCTCGCGACGCGCGCTTCGAAGGCGGTCTATTCGCGGATGAAGAAGGTGCTCAAGACGAAGCGGGTCACATATCACGAGGCGGCCCGGATCATCGCAGTTGGCACGCCTCCCGCCCCGCGTCGGGGCTCCGTGGTCGTCGTCACCGCGGGGACGTCCGACGTCCCGGTGGCGGAGGAGGCCGCCGTCACGGCGGAGCTGATGGGATCCAAGGTGACACGCCTGTACGACGTCGGCGTGGCGGGCGTCCACCGCGTCCTCGATCGGCGGGACCTACTCCGCAAGGCGAAGGTGATCGTCGTCGTCGCGGGCATGGAGGGCGCGCTGCCGAGCGTCGTCGCCGGTCTCGTCGAGGCGCCGGTGATCGCCGTGCCGACGTCCGTCGGGTACGGGGCGAGCTTCGATGGCATGGCGGCGCTCCTCGGCATGATGAACTCCTGCGCGCCCGGCGTGGCGGTGGTCAACATCGACAACGGGTTCGGGGCGGGCTACCTGGCCAGCATCATGAACCGTTGATCAGAAGGCTGTGATGCCGAGGTAGGCGCCGGCGAGGTACAGCACGACGACGAGGACGACGATGCCGGCGTACACGCCCTTGTTCCAGACCCACACCTTCGCGCCGTCGAACGGCAAGATGGGGATCATGTTGAAGCCCGCCAGGATGACGTTCATGTACCAGGCGAACACGAGGATCGTCGTGATGAGGAATGCGACCACGTTCGTGACGGAGGCGGTCCGGACGATCGTGGCGGCCGCGAGCATGAACATGGTCCCGATGACGAGGTTGGACCCGGGCCCCGCAGCGCTGATCTTGCCGTTCTGCTGCGGGGTCACCGTGCCCGCGACCATCGTCGCGCCCGGCGCTCCAATCAGGAAGCCGAAGAACGCGAACACGAATGCCATCGCCAGGCCGCGCAGGCTGTAGCGGAATTCGGCCCAAAGGCCGAACCGCTGCGCCACAATCTTGTGTGCGATCTCGTGGAGGCCGACGCCGGTCGACACGGCGACGAGGGCACTGACGAACCACAGCCCGATCACGAGGCCAAGCTGGCCCGCGCTGAAGAAGCCCCGGGATGCGCTGACGTTCGCGAGGGTGAGCGCCGCGCTCAAGGCGAGGATTGCGACGAGCAGCTGGAACAGCTCCGTGCGGCTGAACCGCACGCCCGGCCGGGGCCCCGAGCGTTCCCTGGTGATGTAAATCGGCGGGGGCGCGTAATCGGAGTACGGGCCTCGCATCGGTCCCGGCACGGGCCCTAGATATTTAGGATTGTCTTCGTGCCCAGGGACGCGCGGCGATTGCCGCGACCTCCAATTCGCGACGGAATCGACTGCGGACGCACGGGTACTTTCGGGCCTCTCCCCCCGGAACCGCTTCATACGCCGGGCGCCTCGAGACCCCTTACCTTGTCGAGGCCCGTGATGGAGGCGATGCAGCAGCCGGAGCCGGAGTCGTCCGTCGCGGGCCGCACCTCGATGCCGTGGCCGTTCGACCGCGTGCGCGACGGCCAGTCCGCGTTCCTCGCGGATGCCCGCCGCACGATCGCGGAAGGATTCCATCTCCTGGCCCACGCGCCGACCGGCATCGGCAAGACCGCGGTCGCCCTCGTCGCGTCCCTCGAGTACGCGATGAGCGCGGGCAAGCTCGTGCTCTTCCTGACGTCACGCCAGAGCCAGCACCGCATCGCGATCGAGACGGTGCGGCGGATCGAGGCGAAGGGGCCGCACGTCGCGTCCGTCGACCTCATCGCGAAGCAGTCGATGTGCCTCCAGGAAGGCGCCCCGTCGTTCGGCCGCGCGTTCCACGAGTTCTGCGACCTCAAGGTGAAGTCCCGGACCTGCGGGTTCTTCACGCGCGACAACACGGCGGTCGTCGCGGCGGTCTTGCAGCGGACGTTCCACGTGCAGGAACTCGTCCGGGCGAGCGGCGCGTGCCGCGTGTGCCCGCATAAGGTCGCGATGGACGCGGCGGCGCGGGCGAACCTCGTGGTGTGCGACTACAACTACGTCTTCAGCGAGATCCTCGAGCGGTTCCTGCCGCGGCTCGGACGGTCCTTGGACGAGCTCGTGCTGGTCGTCGACGAGGCGCACAACCTCCCGGACCGGATCCGCGCGCACCTCGGAGGTGACCTGTCGGTGCAGGACGTGCTCAAGGTGGCGAAGGAGGCGCGGTCCATTGATGGCGAGGTCGCGCATCAGCTGATCGGGGTCGCGAAGTCGATCGAGCGGTTCCTCGTGGCCCTCGGGTGGGAGCGGGTCGCGCGGAAGGAGGAACTCGTCGACGTGGTCGAGGCCGGCCTCTCGAAGGCGCCCGGCCGGCCGTTCGGCTACACGGACTTCGTCGAGACCCTCGCCTTCCCCGGCGAGGAGGCGTCCCGCCGCGGCGTGCCTTCGGGCCTCCCGGCGCTCGCGGAGTTCTTCGCGCGGTGGCGGGACCACGACGACGGCATCCTGCGGCTGGTCGTCCCGGGTTCGGAGGGGAAGTTCGCGATCCGGCTGATGGATCCGAGCCTCCTCAGCAAGCGGGTGTTCGACGCCGTGCACGGGAGCGTCCTGATGTCCGGGACCCTGTTCCCCGCGGAGATGTACGCGGACCTCCTCGGGATCCACCCCCGGCGGCGGGTCATCCGGACGTACGGCTCGCCGTTCCCCCGGTCGAACCGGCTCCTGCTCGTCCACCCGCATCTGACGACGCAGTACGCGAGGCGCAGCGACGGCATGCACGACCGCATCGCCCGCGAGATCGCGGCGATCGCGCTCGGCGCCCTCGGGAACGTCGCGGCCTTCTTCCCATCGTACGAGCAGCTCGGGGAGGCCCACCGCCGCATCCTCGGCGCCCGCTTGCGCAAGCGCCTCCTCATCGAGCGTCCGGAGTGGACGAAGGCGCAGCGGGACGGCGCCCTCGACGTGTTGCGGCTCGCCCGCGCGGACGGCGGCGCGCTCCTCCTCGGGGTGCAAGGCGGCTCCTTGAGCGAGGGCGTCGATTACGAGAGCAACCTCCTCGCCGCTGTCGTGGTCGTCGGACTGCCACTGAGCCCGCCCGACGTCGAGGTCGAGGCCCTCAAGGACTACTATTCACGCAAGTTCGGGTCGGCGAAAGGCTACGACTATGCGTACGTGTTCCCTGCGGTGAACAAGGTCCTCCAGGCGGCAGGCCGTCCGATCCGGAGCGAGACGGACCGCGCCGCGATCGTCCTGCTCGAGGGCCGATTGCTCGAGCCGCGGTACGCGCGGTGCCTGCCGCCGGACTTCGCTCCGGCCCGGAGTGATTCGCCCGCGTCCGAGGTCCTGGGATTCCTGAGGCTCTCGCCGAATCCCGCGTGACGCCCCGAAGCTTTTTGTCGTCGCGCCCGCATCGCGCGTTCGTGCTGATGAAGCGGGGCGCGGAGGCCGAGCTGCGACGGACCGAGTTCCTCGGCCGGCCCGCAGTCGAGAAGTACCGTACCCCGAAACGATACCGGCTCGAGGCCCTGGACGAGGACCTGCGGAGGTCCCGGCTCCGGACGGAGGCGCGTCTCATGGCGGAGGCGCGTGCCGCGGGCGTAGCGGTGCCCATCCTCTACGACATCGACGCGGCCGAGAACAAGATCGTCATGGAGTTCGTCGAGGGCCCGACGGGGAAAGAGGCGCTCGACCGCGGCGGAGCCTCGGCGCGGCGAATCGCGCGGGCGATCGGCCGTGTCGCGGGGCGTCTCCATCGCGCGGGGATCGTCCACGGCGACCTGACGCCGTCGAACATGATCGTCCGGGGCGGTCGGATCGTGATGATCGACTTCAGCCTCGGCGGCAAGGACGGCGGCGCGGAGGCCCGCGGCGTCGACCTCCATCTGCTCCGGGAGGCGCTAGTCAGCGCGCATGCCCACGCCGACGACTACTACCGCGAAGTGGTCCGCGGATACCGGGAGGTCATGGGGAAGTCCGCCGACGCCGTCGTGCGGAAGGTCCGGGAGATCGAGGAACGAGGGCGGTATACGTGATTGCGTTCGTCACGACGAACGAAGGGAAGTTCCGCGAGGTCTCCGCGAAGCTCTTGGACGCCGGCGTCCGGGTCGTCCGGCAGGACCGCAGCTACCCGGAGATCCAGACGGATCGACTCGAGAAGGTCGTGCGGTTCGCCGCGACGGTCCTCGACGACCAGGTCCGCGGGGACTACTTCATCGACGATTCCGGTTTGTTCCTCGATGCCCTCGGCGGGTTCCCCGGCGTCTACTCGGCGTACGTCTACAAGCGCCTCGGGTGTGCCGGGATCCTCACGCTCTTGGACGGCGTGAGCGACCGCGGCGCGGCGTTCCAGACGGTCTTCCTCCTGCGGCGAGGCGGAGACCATGAGGTCTTCCACGGCGAGACGCGCGGGACGATCGCGGACCGGGAGCGGGGCGCGGGCGGTTTCGGCTTCGACCCGATCTTCGTGCCAGAAGGCGCATCGAAGACGTTCGCGGAGATGTCTCTCTCCGAGAAGAACGCGATCTCGCACCGCGCACGGGCCGTCGACGCGCTCGTCGCGCATCTCCGCGGGTTGAAGGAACCTTGATTACGCCGTCCGAGGTTGCGCGGCGGAAGCCATGGCGCGTCCGCGGATCGTGATCACGGGGGGCGCGGGATTCGTCGGGTCCCACCTCGCGGATGCGATCGCGCCCCATGCCGACGTCGTGATCGTGGACCATCTGCGAAGCGGGAAGCGGGCGAACGTGGCCGGGGCGCTGAAGGCGGGCGCGCGGCTCGTGCGCCGCGATGTCCTCCGGGGCGATTTGCGGCCGATCTTTCGCCGCGCGGATGTCGTGTATCACTTCGCCGCGAACCCCGAGGTCCGCCTGGGGAAGGCCGGGACTAAATCCCATCTGGAGGACAACATCATCGCGACGCACCGGGTCCTCGAGGCGTGCCGCACCGCGAAGGTTCCGCGGATCGTCTTCACGTCCACGTCGACGGTGTACGGGGAACCCGCCCGCGTCCCGACGCCGGAGGGCTACGGCCCGCTCGAGCCGATCTCGACGTACGGCGCGTCGAAGCTCGCCTCGGAGGCGCTCCTGTCCGCGTACGCGCATTCGTTCGGCGTCCAGGCGGTCGTGTTCCGCATGGCGAACGTCGTCGGGGGGCGCAGCGGCCACGGGGTCGTCGTCGATCTCGTCCGCAAGCTCCGCCGCAATCCGAAGCGGCTCGAGATCATCGGATCGGATCCGGGGACAGCGAAATCCTATGTCTATGTGGACGACGCGATCGCGGGAATCCTGGCCGGCGTCCGCGCCGCGGAACGACCGGTCTCGCTGTACAACCTCGGGAGCGACGACGCGATGACGGTGAGGTCCATCGCCGAGGCCGTGTGCGAGGAGCTCGGGCTGCGGGACGTCGAGTTCGCCTGGACCGGTGGCAGCGGTGGGGGCCGCGGCTGGGTCGGGGACGTGCGGGTCATGCAGCTCGCACTGGACCGGATCAAGGCGACGGGATGGCGGCCGAAGAAGACGAGCGAGGCTGCTGTACGCGCCGCGGCGCGGGACGCGCAGGCCCTCGCGCCAAAACGCCTGTCTCCATGAGACAACGTATTTATCGCGCGGGCCGGTTGCTCGCGTGCTTGGGGCTGTGGGGTAGCTTGGTCTATCCTTCGGGCTTTGGGACCCTCATAAGCCGAGGGCGGAAGAGCCTGCGACGGCAGTTCAAATCTGCCCAGCCCCACTTCAGCTGATATCGGGAGACGCGAAATGGCCCGGACTTCGACGAAGACCGACGCGGAACGGCATCGGAAGATGGCGGCACAACTCTTCAACGGCACGTGGGAGCTGCTCTCGAAGAAACGACGCACGAAAGAGGAGACGGACACGATGATTCACATGGCGCACGCCTCCCGCTACCACTGGGGCGTCGTCGGCGGGCCGAAGGAACTCGCAATTGGCGAGTGGCAGATCTCCCGGGTCTACGCGGTCGTCCGCCGACCCGAGCCTGCCCTGTACCACGCCGAGCGGTGTCTCGAGATCTGCAAGGTGCACGGCGTGGGCGACTTTCCGCTCGCCTACGCATACCAGGCGCTCGCCCGCGCCTTTGCGGTTGCACGCAAGTCGAGAGAGCGGGCGGCGTGCCTGAAGCTCGCGAAAGCGGCGGGGGAGCGGATCCGGGAGGACGACGACCGCACATTGTTCTTCAACGACCTGCGCACGGTGCCGGCCGTGAAGCGGTCCCGGTCCTAGGCTTTCGCTTCGAGTCGGGCTTCGGTGACCCACCACACGCCGGAGGATCCTTGCCATTCGGGGCTTGCCCGCACGACGCGCACGCGCTTCGAGAACATGGGGCCCTCGAGGACGAGCGTCTCGAATTCGCCTCCTTCGCCGCACGGATGCACGCCGCGGCGGTCCTGCAGCCGAAGGAGATCCTCGACGACGCCGTCGTCCCAGCGTCGCCCCAGCCAGCTCGCGTCGAGGCCTTCCGCGGAGACGCTCGAGAAGACGATCTCCATGCCGGCGGCCAGGTAGTCCCGCACGAGGCGTCGCGGATCGTGCCGCCACAGCGGCGCGAAGACGCGAAGGCCGGTCTCCGCTGCCACCCGGTTCACGCGCTCGTGCTGGTAGTCCGATGCAATCGCGCCGACGACGACGCCGTCGACTTGGACGCGCGCGAAAATCCGTCGCAAGGCCTCGAGTTCCCCCGCCTCGCCCGCGCTCGCCGATTCCTGCAGCAGCGGGAGACCCATCGCCTTCGCGAGCAGCGGCGTGAGGTGGAGGTTCGGAACGTGGAACAGCATCGAGTCTCGATCCTCCGGGACGATGGACAGGAGATGCGTCACGTCCCAACCACGCTGCATCGCGAGGTACGTCGCATACGTCGAGTCCTTGCCACCGGAGAATAGCGCCGCGACCCGCACAGGAATCGGAAGGCCATGGCGGCGTAAAGGATTCGGCCTCCAAATTAACCTTGTTTAAGGTTAACTTTCCTTCGGCGGCCACGAACGATTTATGGCCCTCCCGCGGATTCCGCTGCGTGCGACTCGACGAGATGACTTCCGAGGAGTTCGCGGGGATCGCCCGCGCGGATCCCGTCGTCATCGTGCCGGTCGGCGCGCTCGAGGAGCACGGCCGGCATCTGCCGCTCGGCGCGGACATGATCCAGCCGCTTCACGTCGTCGACGAGGTCGCGCGCCGGACCGGGGCGTTCGTCGCACCCTCCATCCCGTACGGCGTGTGCACGACGACGCGGCCGTACCCGGGCACCGTGAGCGTGTCCGTCGACGCGCTGAAGGCGTTCGTGCGGGACGTCCTCGCGGATCTCGTCCGGAACGGCGCGCGCCGCGTGATGATCGTCAGCGGCCACGCCGGCCGCGAGCACATGATGGCGCTCCGGGCCGCCGCGCAGGACGTCGTCGATCAGGGCACGGGCCTCAAGTCGACCGTGCTCTCGGACTACGACATCATCTACGCGTCCTCGGGGCTCCTGCCGGAAGGAGACGGCCATGCCGGCGCGGGCGAGACCTCTCGCATCCTGACCGCGCGGCCCGAGCTCGTCAAGGGCACGAGCCCGCCCGGGAAGAACGAGATCCCGCCGTACGCGGTCGTCGAAGACCCGCGGAAGTATTGGCCCGGCGTCACCGGCGATCCAGCGAAGGCGTCGAAGGCGCTCGGCGGGAAACTCGATCGGCTCGTGATCGACGAGCTCGTGAAGCTCGTGGACGAGCTGCGACGGAGGGCGTGACATTCCCTCGGCGGATGCGTTGAAACGGAAGGCCGCGGAGGCCGCGCTGGCCTACGTCAAGCCGGGCATGGTCCTCGGGCTTGGGACCGGATCGACCGCGCGGTTCTTCCTGGAGGGCGTCGCCCAGCTGGTCCGCGAGGGCGTGGACCTGAAGGGCGTGCCGACGTCGTTCGCGACGGCGGATGCGGCGAAGGAACTGGGGATCCCACTCACCTCCCTCGAGGAACGGCCGTCCGTGGACCTGTGCGTCGACGGCGCCGACGAGGTCGATCCGAAGCTCGACCTGATTAAGGGCCTCGGGGGCGCGCTGTTCCGCGAGAAGATCGTCGCGGCCGCGTCGAAGCGGTTCATCGTGATCGTCGACGAGTCGAAGCTCGTGCCGCGCCTCGGGACGAAGGCCCCGGTGCCCGTCGAGGTCCACCCGTTCGGCTGGAAGGTCGCGGCCGCGGCGCTTGAAGGCCTGGGCGCGACGGTCGAGCTGCGCCGACGCGACTCGGAGACCATGCGGACGGACAGCGGGAACAACCTCCTCGACGCGCAATTCGGCCCGATCAAGGCACCGTCCAAACTCGCCGCTCGGATTGCCGCGATCCCGGGCGTGGTCGGGCACGGGTTGTTCCTCGGGATGGCGGACGCCGTGCTCGTCGCTTCAGAAAAAGGCGTGCGGACCTTGCGTCCTACGCGAACGTCTTGAGCTTCTTGCGGTTCGCTTCGATGCGGTCGATCTTCGCCTGCTCCTCGCGGTCAATCTGCGCCAGGATCTCGGACCAGGAGATGCTCAGCCGGTACGAGTGTACGGGGCGGCCCTTGCCCTCCTTCTTGATGTCCCGCTTGTCGACCCACCGCCGACGGCGGAGTTCCTGCATCGCGATGCTGACCTCCGGCTGCCGCAGCCCCGTGGCCTTCTCGATCTCGACCGACGTCGTCTCGTCGCGCTTCGAGAGGAACACAAGCGTCTTCGCGATGTTCCGCGAGAGGCCCGTCTCAATGAGCAGGTCCACCAGGGTCTCGTCCCGGCGGCTGAGGCGCACTTCCCGGCTCATTGTATCTCCCCCCCATTTATTAATTTAGCAATATATATTTGTTGCGATTCAACCGGCGAACTTTCCCGCGGACGGCGGAATTCGGCCGCGCCGAAGACGCGATGGCGGCGATTGCGGTTGAGGTCCGCGGACACGAGTTTCTCCGAGGCGGACCCAGCAAGACTCAAATACCACTTCCCCTCTGTATCGACGCTCGGTCGCCCTCCATGAAGATGCCCCAGCGTATCCGCGGTTACTGCCCCTTCTGCAACAAGCACACCGAGCTGGAGGTCGAGCGGGTGAAGAACCGCCCGCGCTCGGAGCTCCGCGCCGGCCAGCGCCGGTTCCGACGCGTGACGGCGGGGTACGGCGGCTTCCCTCGCCCGAAGCCCGAGGGCCGCGAGAAGCCGACGAAACGGATCCATCTGCGTTTCCGCTGCCGGGAGTGCAAGAAGGCCCACCAGCGGCCCGGCATCCGCGCGAAGAAGTTCGAGCTCGTGGAGGTGCACAAGTGATCCCGAAGCCCACGAGCCGGTTCCTCCGGGTCAAGTGCGAGGATTGCGGCAACGAGCAGGTCGTCTTCGACCGGGCGGCGAGCGTGGTCCTGTGCCAGGTGTGCGGCGCCACGGTCGCGAAGCCGACCGGCGGGAAGGCCGCGATCCGAGGCGAGATCCTGGGGGTCCTCGAGTAATGGCGGAGGCGAAGGCGGCGAAGGCCGCGGGGCGCGGCTACGACTGGCCCGATGAGGGCGAACTCGTCGTGTGCACCGTGTCCAACGTCAAGAACTTCGGGGCCTTCGTCACCCTCGACGAGTACGAGAGCAAGGAGGGCTTCATCCACATCGCAGAGGTGTCGTCCGGGTGGATCAAGTACATCCGCGATTACGTCCGCGAGGGCGCGCGCGTCGTCTGCAAGGTCCTCAAGGTGGACCAGGACAAGGGCCACATCGACCTCTCCCTGAAGGCGGTCAACGAACACCAGCGCCGCGAGAAGATCCAGGAATGGAAGAACGAGCAGAAGGCGGAGAACCTCCTGTCCATCGTCGCGACGCGGCTCGGCAAGACGCCCGCGGAGTGCTGGGAGGACTTTGGGTACGACCTCCTGGATTCGTTCGGCACGCTCTACCGGGCATTCGAAGAGAGCGTCATGGAGGAGAAGGCGCTCGAGGACGAGGGCTTCAAGGGACCCTGGGTCACGACGTTCGTCGAGGTCGCGCGGGAGAACATCATCCCGCCTCACGTCTCGATCGACGGCTACGTCGAGGCGACCGACTTCTGTCCGGACGGCGCGGTCCACATCCGCGAGGCGCTCACGAAGGCGGCCATCGAGAACGACGGCGTGAGCGTGAAGGTGCAGTACATCGGCGCGCCCCGCTACCGGCTCGTCGTGCGCGCGCCGGACTACAAGACCGCGGAGGAAGAGATCCAGAAGGCTGCGGCCCGCGTGATCAAGGCCCTGACCGCGAAAGGCGGCGAGGCGAAGTTCCACCGGAAGGATTGAGTCGCGATGCGGTCCGTCATGAAGAAGTGCGGGGCCTGCGGTCGGTACACGTTGAAGGACGTTTGCCCCGCTTGCGGCCATGCCGCCGGGAATCCGATGCCGCCGCGATACTCCCCGGAGGACCGCTACGGCGTGTACAGGCGCAAACTTAAGCGGGCCCATGAATTGGAGAGATGAGACACCATGGAGAACATCGTGATCCGCTACACCGACCACCCGAAGCTGGACGACCCGATCTTCATCGAGGGCCTCCCGGGGATCGGGAACGTCGGCAAGCTCGCCGCGGAGCATCTGAAGGACGAGCTGAAGGCGGTCAAGTTCGCGGAGATCTTCTCGAAGTACTTCCCCCCGCAGGTCCTCGTGCAGGAGGACGGCCAGGTCAAGCTCGTGAACAACGAGATGCATTACGTCAAGAGGAACGGTGGCAAGGACCTCGTCCTCCTGACGGGCGACTACCAGGGCCTGACGCCGGAGGGGCAGTACGAGCTCAGCGACTTCATCTTGCAGGAGTTGAAGAAACTCGGCGTGCGGCGCGTGTTCACGCTCGGCGGGTACGGCATGGGCCGCATGGTGACGAAGCCGCGCGTCCTCGGCGCCGCGACGGGCGGCGACCTCGTGAAGGAGATGGAGAAGTACGGCGTCGTCTTCTCGCGCGGCGAGCCGGGCGCGGGGATCGTCGGCGCGAGCGGACTGCTCTTGGGCCTCGGACGGCTGTACGACATGCAGGCGGTGTGCCTGATGGGCGAGACGTCCGGCTATTTCGTCGACCCGAAGTCCGCGCAGGCCGTGCTCGACGTGCTCACGAAGTACCTGGGCATCGAGATCTCCTTCAACGAGCTGGAGAACAAGGCGAAGCAGATCGACCAGATCACCTCGAAGCTCAAGGACATCGAGGCCGCGCCCGAGACCCCGGACAAGCGCGAGGACCTCGGGTACATCGGCTGAGGGCCGCGAAACTTCTATACCCTGGCCGGCGGTATACACCGCCACAGGGATGGGCGACGACGAGAAGCGGAAGGCCTTTTTGAAGGGGTTCGAGGAAGGCCTCAAGTCCGCGTGGCGGGAAATCGGTTCCTTGACCACTCGCGGGTACTCATCGACGGAACTCATGGTGATGGCGAAGTCGAAGATGGCGGTCCTCTATCGCGACGTCGAGGCGATGGAGAGTCGGCTCCTCGGGGAGGAAGGCATCCCGGTCGTCGGCGGGGGCGAGATGCCCGCTAGGCGGGACCTCGGCCGTCGTGGCGCGTACCTCGTGCGCGAGCCGAAGGCGGACCGGATCTTCGAGCTGTTCGCGGAACTCCTCCAGGGGAAGGCGCGCGGCCTCTGCATCACCCGCGTCCATCCGGACGACCTCCGCACCCGCTACCGCATCCGCGAGGCCGGGTTCATCTGGCTCTCGAAGTCTCCCGGCCAGAAGGCGAGGGACATGGCGGTCGCGGAGCCGAGCGCGCTCGTCGACATCGCGTCGGCAATCTCGGACTTCGCCGCGGATGGCGGGAACGCGGCGGTCCTCCTCGAGGGCCTCGAGTACATGATCTCGCAGAACGGCTTCGCGTCGATGATGCGATTCCTGCAGAAGGTAAACGAGAAGATCGTGTTGAACGACTCATACCTGTTGATCTCCGCGAACCCGGCGGCGATGAAGGAGCAGGAGTACAAGGTCCTCGCGAAGGAAGTCGCGGGCGAAGTGTGACGGCTCAGCGGCCGGCGGCCGGAGCGGGACCGGGCGCTTTCCGGCGGGACGCCCGTTCCGATTGCCAGAGGGAGACGAGCGCGAGGACCGTCACGACCTCCACGAACTTCGAGACAACGCCGAGTGCATCCACTTCCTCGACGACGCCGATCGGCCAAACGGACACCGTGCGCGTGACCAGGTAGGCCGCGATCAGGAAGGCCGTGATCGCGAGCCATGCTGCGTCGAACCGACGGGGACTATACGGGATGATGAAGGCCGCAGCGATCTGCAGACTCGAGAAGACCGCGAAGAACGCGGCAGGGAACCTATCGCCCAGGTGGTCGTTGAAGGCGTACAGGTGGAGCGAGCCGTCCGCGAGGAACAGGAACGCGACCAGATACCGCTTCGCCATGTCCGCATCCGTGAGGATCTCCGGGAAGTTCTCGTAGCCCACGCCGATCGTCGAGAACGCAACGCCGAACATCGTGAGGAACAACCGCAGCTGGAACGAGCTCCCGCCGCCGTGTTCCCCTACCGCCGCACCGAGTTCAAAGATGCCGAGGAGGTCTGCCAGCCATCCGACGACGATGATCAAAAAACCGCAGAAGAAGAACGACAGCTCCGTCGCCGTCGGCTTCGCGCGACGCATTACGATATCGAAGCGAGTTGCGGGCAAGTAGTTTCCGGTTCTCACCGGGCGTTGCGGCTCCAAAAGCATTTATGGCTCACGGGGCTAACCCGGCCTTCCGCTCCCGTAGTCTAGTCCGGCCAAGGATCGGGGCCTTTCGAGCCTCAGACGCGGGTTCGAATCCCGCCGGGAGCATACCCACGTGGGTTTACTCCCACATTCAGCCAGCCAGCGCCAGAACACAATCCAGCCGAGAGTTCGGGCGTGAGGGATTGGGACCCACGTCACGGGCTTCGGAGGCCCGAAGTCTAAAAAGCCTTTCGAGCCGTTTCGTCAGCGAGGAAAGACCTTGTCCTCCCCGGCCTCATCCACAGACTACCGAGGCGAGTGGCCGCTCCTTTTGCGCGAATATCAACGGCTCGAAGCGGACTTTCTGTTCCTCACCGAATTCGTCCCGTTGTTGGACGACCCGAATGCACCGAACTTCCAGTTTGGCTCGCCAAGAGCCGCATCGTTTGGACTCGATTGCTGCACATGGATTGAGACATCCTTTAAGTGGCTCCTGCGTAGCCCCAAGTGGGATAAGGACGTCGAAGTCGTTCGGGCGCGTGACGAAGACGAGAACATCGGGATGTACCGCCGCATGTTTGACTCCAGATGCAAGCTTGCAGATGGTGGACGGACGACCATCGACACGAACCTCACAGTTTATCCGTTTCAAGATTTCAAAGAAAAGAAGACTCCCCAATGGTTTGCTGACTTTTCTCGCCCTAAGCATGACCGATTTGAACTGGCAAGACTCTGGACAATGATGCACTCGGCGCAGAGTCTCGCAGGCCTTTCCGTCGTTATGAGTGCGCTGGTTACTCCCAGCATGGCTTTCAATGTTGAATCGAAGGTCTTTCGAGATACGCGCTTCCCTTCACACTTGCCGAAAGGTAGCCCATTCTGGTAGTTGCTCGGACGGAATCTCCTGTGGGATTCGGATGGCTTAGGAGGGCGAGTAGCTGGCCTATAGGGTTTCTTCTCAACCGGCGGCAGCGTGGCCCAAGATGCCAGATTGCGTTTCCAAGTCGATTCACTCTAACAGTCGATCGTACGTGCCATCACTCCCGACGTCAGGGCGGAGGTTATCCCAGAGGTTGCCGGGCGGGACGGCGGACTTGACAGCGCGCAGGAGCACGGCCAGCCCTTCTTTCGACAAGATTGTCACGCCTAGTTCGCGAGCCCCTTCGCGGTCTGATGGCAAGACGGCAGCATGACTAATCGTCGTGAACAGAATCCGTCTGAGCTCCCAGCTCTCCAGCACTTTTGACAATTCAGCTCCCTTGCCTGCCAAGTCGGAAACCTTCCTCCCGACATCGGCGCCCCGGAGCGTGCATTCTCCGACAATCGCTCTCTTCTCGTTTGGCAGATAGGCAACGAGATCGACCTCGCTCTCCGTTTGCTTCGTTCTGGCCTTGTATCCGAGCCAATCAACCTGAAAGCCTGAAAGTGTTA
>DASPXQ010000019.1:0-2804 GCA_035637195.1 Thermoplasmata archaeon
TTAAGCGGGAGGGCGTGAAACGAAAACTCGTCGGCGTCGAGGTCCCGGGAGACAGGGTGATTCAGCCTTGGCTTCCGGAACCGTGGCCCGTCCGAAAGGGCGGGAAGGAAGTTGGCATGCTCACCGCGCTTGCGATGTCTCCGCGCCTGAAGAAGAACATCGGCTACGCGTGGGTCCCGGCGGAACACTCGAGGATCGGGGCGCAGATCGAGATTGCCACGCCCGCGGGGCCGCGGAAGGCCGTCGTCGCGAAGAAGCCGTTCATCGACCCGAAGAAGGAAGTCCCGAAGTCCTGAGGCGCGATTGCCGTGGATTACGTCCACGATTCGAACGCAAGTCCGGGAACCTTCGGCCGTCGGTCCGCGCGCGCCCGAAGCAAGATCGATCGACCTTCTTCGCTGCGCGTAAACACGAGGCGTCCTCCACCTACGTACTTCGACCAGTACTTCGCGAACGCCTGGGCGTCCTCTTTGCGACCCGCCAAGGCGGCCGGCACCGGGTAATAGGTCGGCTCGAAGCCGAACCTGTTCCGATACAAACGCCGGAGGAGGAACCACACCGGCCTGAGGCCAAGGCTCGGCAGGCGGCTGTCATCCCGCCAGATGAGGTAACGCTGGTCGCGGACATGGCCGAAAATCTCGCGGTACGCACGGACGAACGTCGACGCATCGTCCGGGGAGGCGTAATCGAGCAGGACTTGGTACGAGTGGTCGGGTAGCTCCACGACCCGAACGTAGTCGGGGGAGAGGTTTCGACTCACGCGCCCAGCCTCCGCCAGCGCTGAAACGAGGGCGCGTCCGACGTCGAGCAGGATCGCATCGGGCGGTTGCTCGATGAAGAACGCACGGGCCAGTCGACGGGCAGTGCGAAAGTTGAAGGCCAAGGCCACGACGAACCCGACCACAATGGTGCCGACGAAAGCTTCCGCGACGAGGACCGAAGGGCCGCCCGCGGCCGCGATGTTTGACGAGATTCGCAAACCGACATCCGCGGAGATTAGCAGCCCAAAGACCATTGACGCGACGAACGCTCGGATCATCTTCCTCAGGGTCTCGGAGACCGTGTAGACGGTCCGAACCTTGAGGTCCGCGACGTCGAGGCGAGCGGCGGATGAACGGAAGTTGCTGTAGTCCTCGCCGATCCGCCACGCGTCGTACGCCTGGTCTCGGAGGGCGACGCGAGCGATCATCGCGCGATTGAAGGCCTCATAGGGGACTTTCCGGAATCCTCGCGCTTGGATCGCGAAGTCGAGGTCCGGGTCCACGTGCGAAACGCCTTTCGTGATCTGCCCGGCGAGGTCCGGGCCTAATGGCATGCGCGCCCCCGTTGCGGCCACGTCGCGCTTCAGCTGGGCCCACTTTCTCGAAGGCACGAGGCCCCAGTACCGTTCGTGGCGCTGGACGAATCGTCGGAGATCCGAATCGCCGCGGGCGAACTCCGTAGCCACGCAGACGATGTCCCAGTTGTGGGCGAGTTTTCGGGCCCACTGGGGATCCTTTCGGATCGTCCGACCTCGGAGCTGCTGGACCGAGGTGCTCGTCGTCACGCTCGTGAGGTCGATGAGGATGTTCAGTCCGAGCGAGTCCCAGCCCTCGCCGAAAATCCCGCGGGTCCCCACGAGGCATTGCGTGAGCCCGGCATCGAATGCTCGGGTCACGAGGGTGACGTAGACCCCGGGCGACCAGTCGCGGCCCTGTCCCACGATCTCGACGATTCCAGGGAAGGGCGAAGCGGCGGCGGCGCAGGAGGCGCCCAGGTTCTGCGATTGGATGGTCTCATTCAAGAACCGAACGAAGTCCGCGCCCTGGTCCTCCCGGATCGCGACGGACTTGCCGGTGACGAGCACGGGGACGAGGCGCTGGAGACTGGAATCCCCGGCAATCCGTCGAAAAATTCGCCAGGCGCTGCCGGCGTCTTGCTCCAGAACACCGCGCAAACGCTCGACCCCGGTCGTCATCCGCTCGAAGTCCGTCACGACCACGGCCCGGAGGAGCGGACCGAGTGACGCCATCTCGGCCCCGAGGACTTGGGCGGTTCCATCTCCTTTGGCTTCCGAAAGCGCGAGGACGAGATCTCCCGCAGACCGTCCTTGTCGAAGCCCTCTCTCCGTGAGTGTGAGGCCGTAGGGCAGGAGGATCTTGCGGAGCTTCGCCAGCTCGGCGTGGTCCACGGGATCCTGACTCACCTTCAATCGCTGGAGGCCGTACCGTTCCAACAGGACCGTCCAGTCGTCTAGCGACATGTCCTCCTCCGCTTCCGCGGGCACGGGCTGAACCGGTGGGCGGCTCGTACCGATCCTCCGCAGGAACCTCAACGCGGCGATGGCGGCGAGCGGATTCGCGTTCAAGAAGTCGTTCCACGAGAGCGAGGTTCCGTCCGGCCCCGGTCGTTCGGTGATGAGCCGTTGGCACCAATCGCGAAACGCTTCGCTCGCGGCGAGCTCCCGGATCGCCGCCTCGAACGCTTCTTGGATGTTGTGCAGGTACGCCCGTTCGTCCTCGCTCGGTTTCACGAAGAGGACTAAGTCCTGGTAGGGTGCGAGATCTCCCTCCTTCACCACGGCAGGAGTGGGGACCTCGAAGTCGACGTCTCCGAGGATCGAGGTGTAGTTGTCATACTCGTCCTCGTCTTCCGGGCTCGGCAGGGTGGCGGTGAGACCGATGACGTATGCGCCCGGGATCTTCCGGAGGAGATGTCGCAGCACGATCGCCCAGTAGTCGAGCAGGTGGTGGCACTCGTCGAGTACGACCGTCTGAACGCCGAATGCGACGAGCCGGTCGATCAGGTCCCGGGCGTTTCGGTGG
>DASPXQ010000020.1:0-15550 GCA_035637195.1 Thermoplasmata archaeon
GAGGTCGGCCTTGTTCTCTGCGACCACGAGCGGGACGTCCGGGAAGAGCGCCCGCACCTCCTCGAGGAGCCGGATCTGGTCGTCGAGCGGGTAGCCGCACGTCTCCGTCGGATCGAGCAGGAAGACGACGGCCTCCGCGAGATGCCGCAGGGCCACGATCGCCTGGCGCTCCATGCGATTCCGCTTCTCCATTGGGCGGTCGAGGATTCCCGGCGTGTCAAGGATCTGGTATCGGCGCACGCCGCGTTCGATGTGACCGAGGGACACGCCTTTCGTCGTGAAGGGATAGTCGGCGATCTTCGGACGGCCGGTCGACACGGCGCGGACGAACGAGCTCTTGCCGACGTTCGGATAGCCGGCGACGACGATCGTCGGGACGTCCGGGTCGATGGACGGGAGCTTTCGCAGCGCCCGGCGCGCCTCCACGAGGGCGTCGAGGTCCCCGCTCACCTGGCGCACGAGGGACGAGAGCCGGCCGTACGCCTCCCGCCGCAGCGCGCCGATGTCGGCCCCCGGTCCCCGGCCGATCCGCCGGCGGTAGTCCCTCGTGATCTCCCCCGCTTTCTGCGCGGCCCAGTCGATCGCCCCGAGGTGCTTCTTCAGCTGGCCAAGGTCCACCAGGACGTCGACGAGTTCGCGGTAGAACGGCGGGAGCCGCTCCAGGCTCGGAAAGCCTTTCACGTATCCGCGGAGGGTGGATTCGATCGCCTTCCCCGCGGTCCCGACGCGGGTGACCGCCAGGTTCCGCGCTCGCGTCATGCGGTCCGGGCCCTTCGCGGTCGCCTTCATCGCGCGACCGAACGCCTTGTCGAGGAGGCCGTCCGCCGTCAGGATGGACGGGAGCTCGAACACGGCCGCGCCAATCCGCGTCCGGGGATAAGGGTTCGGGCGTCACCGGGCGAAGAGGTTCGCGCCGATCGCGAACGCGACGCCGAGGATCGCGACGCGATTCAGCGCCGCGAGGAAGTTCGCGATGAGGAACATGTTCCGCTCGAGCGCCTTGCCCTCGGCGTTGAAGAGCGAGTAGATGTAGATCGGGATCGTGTCGCTCATCAGAGGGACGCTGAGGAGCAGGTAGATTCCGGTGTAGCCCGTCTTCCCGACAAACTTCTGCGCCTTGGCGACGAACCATCGGGCGAGCCGCCATCGGTCCGACCACTTTCGCACCGAGCCTTCGAGGTTCAGCCCGAACCAGAAGATCAGCCACGCGCCGATCGTCTTGCCCGCCGCAATCGCGAGCGCGGTGCCGGCCAGATAGCCCCAGCGGTCCTCCAGGAGCGGAGGCAACAAAGCGATCTCAATCGGGATCGGCAGGATCACCGCGACGAGGATCGCGTACACGAAAGCGATCAGCATGTAGAGCCAGGGCGTATTGTACGCCTCGGTCAGGACGCCGAGCAGGTCGACCGATCCCAGGCCGAGCCCGACGACGAACACGATGATCGCGGCGATGCCCGCGCCGATGAGGATCTTCCGACGGCCCAGCTTCTTGACGCGGACGAGGATGGCGTCGTAGCTGCGCCGGATCAGGCTCGCAACCTGGAGGGTAATGGCGTCGTATCCGAACGGGGTTATAAAAACCGACGCCGTAAATTCTCTCAGCGGGGAAGAGGATGGAGCTGTCCGTCCCGGGTCAAGAGGACCACGCGGCTGTCCTCGCGCTCCGCCGCTGGTCGGTATCCGACGCGGTCCGCGAGGCGTTCTGCGAAGGTCCGGATGGACGCGTGGGAGGGGACGTTGTCCGCCTGGAGCCGGAGGCGGCTCTCGCCGACGAAGCTGTAGCCTTTGCACTCGATGAACATCGGCTGCGCGACGCGGTCGAGCTCCGCGTATTCGTCCTCCCAACCGAGGTTCCAGCCCTGCACGAGTGTGTGTCGGATCACCGTCCTCGTGGGAAGGGTGGGGAGCAGGGCGAGCGTCTCCCGCAGCTTGCGGAACTCGTGGTCCGACTTCGGCGCGACGAGCTTGCGGTAGACCTCCTCGTTCGGCGCCGCCACGGTGACGTACAGCTGCGTCGGGAGTCGGCCCTCTGCATGCATCCGTCGGAGGACCGAGGGCGTCGTGCCGTTCGTCACGAGGAACGTGGACATATGCCGTCGCTTGAACTCGTCGATCATCTCGCCGAGCCGCTTGTAGAGCGTCGGTTCGCCCGTCAGGCTGATCGCCACGTTCGAGGGGTGCCACGCCTCCAGGAACCGTTCCCGGCTCACGTTCGGGTTGCCGTTGTACCCGCTGAGCAACTCTCGTTGCGCCCGGATCGATTCGTCGACGAGGAACACCGGGTCGTCCGCCTCGAGCAGGCTGTCCGATCCCCACTCCTGCGTGCGCCAGCAGAACTGACACGAGAGGTTGCACGCGTCCACGGTCGGCGTCATCTGGAGACACCGGTGACTCTCGATCCCGTAGAAGGTCTGCTTGTAGCAGCCGATGCCCTTCGTCAGGCTCGCCTTCGTCCAGTGGCAGAGCTTGACGCCGCTGTGCTCCCCGACGATGCGGTACCCTTGCCGCTCGAGGACGTCCTTCTTCTCCGGGTCCATCCGCCGCGGCATGCGCCGTTCGGCTTAAAGGGCTTTCGCGCCTCCGATGGCCTCGGCCTCCCGGGACCCGTGCGGTGCGCGTCGAAGCGAACGGAGATCGATTTCGGTCGCATGGAACTCGACCGTCCGGAACGCGTCGTCCTTCGTGAGGAGCGCCTCGAGCGTACGCAGATCGTCGGAGAAGCGCAGGTCGTGGACCTTCAGGGTTCGATGCTCCTGAACGAACGTCCGCGCGATGTTCGTCGAGAAAATCGTTTCGATCCATCGACGGTCCACTCCGGAGACCCCGCGGAACGCCCACCAGGGGTCGAAATGCACGAGTTGCGCGAAGCGATCCATCGGGATTGATTCGACCGCGCGCAGATCGGCTGCGCGGCTCGGTGCGTGCAGTCGGTCCCCGTCGAACCGGATCGCTCCCTCTAGGATGCGCGGCGGTCCCCCGATCCGGTCCACGACCGTGAAAGGAGCCCGCCACTCCGGGTCGACGAACGGGAAGGTGTACTTCGTGATGATCTCCGCGTCCTCTAGGACCAGCCGTCGACCGACGATGCTCCGCTGGCGGTTGCCCGGTTCACGTGTCGTCCGTCTCGCCCTCGTCGAACGCGTGGAGCCGTCCGGCCGCCGCCTCGCGTGCCTTCGGATGGGCGATCTTAGCGGCCTTTTCAAGGAGATGCTTGACTGCGTGGCTCGCCTCCGCCTCATCCAGGAGGAACCCGACCTCTCGTTCATCGAGGCCCAGCTCGGCCGTCAACTGGATTCGGAGTTCCTCGTCGCCGGCAAACAGGGCTTTCAAGACCGGCAGGACATCGGTCCGCACGAGCGACTGCGAGGCATGCAAGTAGCGGGCGAACTTGCTCGCGACCGAGTTGCGAGCGCCGCGCTGCGCCCGGGATCGCGCCATCTGAATCAGGTAGTACGGAAACTCGAGCTGTCCGCCGCGCGCCCGGCCTCTCCGGGCCACCGCCACGCCGCTCGACATGAGCTCGCGCGCGTACGACCACAGGCCGTAGCTCTGCCGTCGACGGACCCGGCCCAGGAAGACGTCGGCTCGGCTCAGGACATCGTAACCCCGGGCGAGGTCGTCCGGTCGGCCGAACTCGTGCGCCAAGTTCTGATCGATCCACAAGATGAGATCCTCGGGCGTCTCGTCGAGGTCTCGGACCGCCTCGCGGGCCCGCCTCGCATCGCCCGACCGCAAGATTTCCTCGATGACCGGGAAGATCGTGAGCTCGCGGTCCCGGTAGCCCAAGGACTTCGTGGACGCCGCGCGGACCTCCTTCTTGCCAATCGCAATGGACTCGAGGTCGTTGATGGCCGATCGTAGGTCGCCGCTCGCCCGCTCGACGATGACGTCGAGGACGTCGGGGGCCGCCTCGAGGCCTTCCCTCCCTGCGATGGTTCGAAGTATATTTTTCATCGCGTCATCATGAATACCTTGAAATTTGATGGTCTTGCAGAGTCGCTTCAGGGAGGACGATCGGCGCGTGAGCGCGTAGTAGTCATTGACGATCAGCACGACGGGCTGCTGCGTCTTCTGGATCATCTCGACGATCGCCGCGACGCCCCCCTTATCCTCCCGACCGAAGATGTTGTCCGCCTCGTCGAGCACGATGAGCTTTCGGCCACCTTTCTCGATCTCCAGGAACTCGCCCGTGTCGCTGAACGTCTGAAGGACGGCTCCGCGGGTCGCGACCTTGCGAATCGCCTCCGCATTCCGGCTGTCCGAGGCGTTCATCTCGACGATGCTCCAGCCCATCTCGTTCGCGAGGGCGAGCCCGGCGCTGGTCTTCCCGACGCCCGGGTCGCCTTGCAGCGCCACGGCCCGCTTCTCCGGCCGACCGCGCTGCCAAGCCTCCGCCCACTTCCGGAGTTCCGCGACGGCGGTCGGATTCCCGACGATCTCGTCGAGGGTCTTCGGCCGATGCTTCTCCGTCCAGGCCGTCATTGTGCGGACACGGAACGTGGAGGGCCGACATAACTCTATCAACGGGTCGCGCGAAACCGCTCAGGTAGGCGTGACATGTGCTTTGTATAGCTGTCACAATACCATATGTGAAATTATAGGTTGGACGTTGACGCGACCGACAGGGCTCATTTTCGTTCGTCCGCGTGTTGAGCATCGTAGAGGTCGCAGAGTTCCTGCAGGAACTCGTCGTACGTCTTCCGGAACTTGAGGCGAAAGACCCGATCGCGCGTTTCCGTCGTCAGCTGAATCGTCGTGAGAGCCTTGTCACGTTTTGACATGGACTCGGCCCGATGCCCATAGTCCTATGTGTCCAGATAGTTCTATGGATTGTCAACGCGGAGCTGCCCCCCGCAGCCATATACGCTGGGTAGACCGAGCCGCAACGGAGCCGATGTCGTGAGTGGGCCGAAAATCCCGGGGGAACGGGCCACTCGGTCTGTCCCAGGCTCCGCTCACGGGGTGTAGTCCTCGAGCCGCAGCTGCGGCGGCTGGGCCTTCCTCTGATCGGGTCGGCGGATCCGGCGTTGCATTTCGTTCTGGACCCGGTTGAACGTGTCGACTTCGATCAGGGGTTCGTGCCTTCCTCGCTTGATGCCGCCATTCAAGCGGGCGAGGCCGCAGTACACGGGGTTGCTGAGGATATTCGCGATCGTCTGACTCGCCCAAGCGCGGCCCGTCTTGGTGCGATAGCCATCCCGGTTCAGTTCCTGGCAGATTTTTGCGATGCCCTTGCCCTCGAGATACCGGCGGAAGATGAGCGAGACGACGCGAGCCTCATCCTGCCGTAACTGGAGGATTCCATTCACGTAATCGTACCCGTACGGGCTGGCATACGTGAGGAAAGCGTTCGCCTTCTTGACGGCGTTGTTGAGCGCCTCAGCGCTCTGCTGTCCGCGAGCGCGGCGGAGGACCTCCCGCTCGTTCAACCCGCGCTCCGTGCACAGCTTCTGCAACGCGAGCTCCTCCGAATCCGTCCCGTAGTGCTGCAGAAGTTCGCGCGTCGAGCCGAAGCGCATGTATACTTCCCAGAACAGCAGCGCGTCCAGGGGGGCCCCGTCCCCGCAGTGTTTGCAGAGGACTACCTTCTCCCTGCGCACGGTGGGATCCGCTCGGGGATTCGCGTCTGCCTCGTGGTTCACGAGATTCTTCGGACTCCAGCACCGCGCACATCGTCCGTCCACCGCTTACACCTCCAAGAGGATCGGAGGTCCGTTTGCGTTCGCGAGCAGGGCCCGATGCCGGAGGGATTCTTGCGCTTCGTTGAACGTCTCGACGGGGACGATCGCGGGGTGCTCCGCCCGCCGCAGGATGCCGTCCCACCGCAGGAAACCTGCGTAGACCGGATTGTGCACGATGCGGTAGACCTTGACGGCCGTCCACTCGGTGCCTCGTTTTGTCCTATGACCGCCGGCGTTGAGGTCGGAGGCGATCTCATCGAGGGTGCGCCCCTCGCGGCACCGGTCAAAGATCTCGCGTACGAGGTTCGCCTCTCGGGTCTCAGGGACGAGCTGACCCTCCGAAACCTCGTAGCCCAGTGGAGCATGGAATCCGAGGATCCCCGGACCCACCTTCGCCTTCTGCGACATGCCCATGTACACGCGTTCCCCAATCTGCTCGGACTCGAGCTGGGCGATCCGCTGGATGATGTCCATCACGAAGCGGCCCATGGCCGTGGACGTGTCGAGCGACTCCGTCGCGGAGACGAAGTCCTTCTCCCACTCCCGGAGATCGTCCATCATCTCCATGAAGTTCCGGGCGTTGCGGTGAATCCGATCCATCTTGATGACGAGGAGCGCATCCCAACGATCGCGCTCAGCCATCATCCGCTGATACGCGGGCCGTTTCGTGTTTCGACCGGAGTGTCCGTCGTCGATGTAGGTGGCCGCCACGGCCCAGTCGCGGGCGAGGCAGTACGCCTGGAGGCGCTCCCTCTGTGCATCGAGGGAAAACCCTTCCTTTGCCTGGTCTTCCGTCGACACTCTAGTGTAGATCGCGACGCGGACCGTGCGCACCCATCCCGCGGCCGCAAAGGCACGTGCGGGTAAAAAAGTCTGCCGGTCGGACGAAAGTCTGACGATGCGCATCGACGTCGACGGCATCACTCGATGCGTTTAGCCCGTCGTCGAGCGAGGTCATTTTTATTCGGCCGCTTATATCGAAATAAGCGTGGATTGACGATCCCGCGCTACAAAATAACATGCAAATCCCACAATTCGCTCCGACGTATGAATCGGATAGCATGTATCGCTCCTACATATCGAAGTATACCTTCGGCCTAAATGCGGCGTAACGGAATAATCCAGATTCCAATATATTAGTGGCGCTTCTTCCTCATTTCGTCGAGAATTTCCTTTGCCCGGTCCATTCTCACCTTTCGTTCCTTCACGAGGAGCTGAGCGACCTGCTCGACCTCATCCCCTGTCGCTCCGACCGTCGCGGCGATGTTGCGCGCGTGAAGGGACATGTGGCCCCGTTGAATTCCCTCTGTGGCGAGCGCGCGGAGCGCCGCGAAATTCTGCGCGAGCCCGACCGACGCGATGATCTCGCCCAATTCCTGTGCGGTCTTCACCCCGAGCAAGCGGACGTTGGCCTTGGCCGTGGGATGGACCGCCGTCGCTCCCCCCACCAGCCCGACGGCCAGGGGGACTTCGATCGTCCCGACGAGGTCCCCGTTGGCGTCCTTCTCCCACGTCGTGAGAGACCGGTAGCCGCCGGATTTCCAGGCCGCGTACGAATGGGCGCCGGCCTCGATGGCCCGCCAATCGTTCCCCGTGGCGACGACGACCGCGTCGATGCCGTTCATGATCCCTTTGTTGTGCGTCGCACACCGGAACGGGTCCGCTTCGGCGAACGCGTACGCCTCGAGGACGCCCTCGACGACGTCTTCCGCGGAGGCGTTCTCCGATCGGATCGCGTCCTTCGAGAACACGGCCCGGGCCCGAACGAGGCGTCGCACCGCGAGGTTCGAGATGATCCGGAGGTACACCCGTCCTCCCGTCCACTTTTCCAGCTGCGGCGCGACCGCTTCCGCCATCGTGTTCACCGCGTTCGCCCCCATCGCGTCGCGGCAGTCCACGAGGAGGTGCGTGACGACCATCGGACCGCGAGTCGTCTCGAGGACGCGCACCTCCACGTCCTTCGCGCCGCCGCCGAGCTTCACGAGCATCGGGTCCTTCTCGTTGGCCAGGGAGAGGATCTCGTCGCGGTGCGCCAGGATCGTCATGCGCGCCCCGTGCGGGTCCGTCACCCCGACGAGTTGGATCTGGCCGATCATGATGGGTCCCGTCGAGCTCGTCGCGAACCCGCCGCGGTCCCGGGCCATCTTCGCCGCATTCGACGCGGCTGCGACCACGCTCGGCTCCTCGATCGCCATCGGCACGAGGTAATCGCGTCCGTTGATCCGGAAATTCACCGCAATCCCGAGCGGGACCGGCATCGTGCCCACGACGTTCTCGATCATCCGGTCGACCTGCTCGAACTTCAGGGCGCCCGTGTTGCGGATCGTCTCGATCTCCGCGTCCGTGAGCTCGCCGAAGCCGCGGATCGTCTGCCAGCGGTCCTCCGGGCTCTTCTTGTAGAAGCCGGACACGTCGGAGCTCTTCATGCGGGCACCGCGCGCGGGAGAAGGCTCCCTCGCCATAAAAGCATCGAAGAGGCGGCTCAGGCCATGCGGGTTCCGCAGCTCGGGCAGTAGACGGCGTCCCACGGCACGCTCGAGCCACACCTCGGACACGAACGGCCGATGGTGCCACCCCTTCCCGCCTCCGTCGGTGGAGCGGGCGGAGTCGGAGCGGTCTCGGGCGGCGGGTACGCGTACCGTTGCGGCAGGTCCCCCCGAACGACGAGGTAGATGATGATCCCGATCAGACCGAACAGGAGGACGACGATGAGCCAGAGGACGCCGCTCATCCCTCGGCTCTCCGCATCCTTATAGACGAAAATCCCCACGACGAGCCATATCAGGGAGATCGCACAGACGAGGGCGCACACCGGGGCGCTGAGTTGGACCTGGAGCGTCACCACCTCGAGTGAGATGACGGACACGGCCTACAACGACCCGGACCCGGATGGTCGCGCCCACGGAACGCCCTTCCGGTAACTCCCTGTCTGCACGGACGCCGGCATTGCCGGTTTCGCGCTCAGACCTTGGCACCGCATTTCGCGCAGAACGTCGCGCCGGCGGCCAGCGGCGAACCGCAGTTCCGGCACGTCATCTGGGCGGGTGGAGCGGGGCCCGCCGGCGGAGCGCCGCCCGGCGGTGGCTGCCACGGCGGCTGCCCGTATGGCTGCGTCATCATCGGCTGGACCTTGTCCTTTCGGACGACGAGGTAGATGATCAGCCCGATGATCCCGAACAGGAGGACGACGATCAGCCAGAGGACGCCGCTCATCCCTCGGCTCTCAGCGTCGCGATACACCCAAATCGCAACGAGTAGAAAGATGACCCAAATCACGATGAAGAGCGCGCAGAGCGCGCCTCCGAGAATCTCCGTCTGAAACGCGCCCGGAATCGTTGCCAACACCACGGACCCGCCCTCCGGCCGCGCATGCGGTTGAGGATATTTAAAGGGTCCGACCGGCCGACTGCGGCCCACTTCCACCGACCGAAATCGGGGGATTCGTTCGAGACTTGACCAATTCCAACGCGCTTTCGTAATCCTTAAAGGCGTGTCGTATTATGTCGCCCGCGGGGTCATTATGGAGGAGGAACATGGACCTTCGGGGGAGACTGCAAAGCCCGCCCCGAAGAGCAAGGCGTTGTGGATTGCCATTGCGGTCATCGTCGTGATCATCGTGGTCGTGGTGGCCGCGGCGCTCGGTGGGTTATTCGCGCCGGCCGGGAAACCTGCACTGCGGATTGGGACCCTGCTGTCGTTGACGGGGGGCCTTGACGATTATGGGCCCGGGAACACGAAAGGGGCGCAGCTCGCCGTAGAGCAAATCAATGCCGCGGGGGGCGTGCTGGGCCAGCCAATTCAACTGTTCAGCGAAGATGACCAGACGCAGCGCGATGCAGCCGCGGCAGGAGCCACGAAACTCATTACGACGAACCGGGTCAACGCGATCATCGGTGCCCAGTTCTCGGGCGGTACGATCGCTGCCCTGTCATTCACGAAAGACGCGGGAGTGCCGATGGTGTCGCCGTCCGCGACATCCCCCGCCCTGTCGGACCTGAGCCTCACCGGCGGGTGGTTCTTCCGAACGACCCCGAACGACAACCTTCAGGGCGTCGTCGCAGCCGACTACCTCTTCAAGAATCTCTCGCTCCGGTATGTCAACATCATGGCGAGGAATGACGCGTACGGGACAGGCCTTGCTGGCGTCGTGGAGGCGCGATTCAAAGCCCTCGGCGGAACGGTGAACAAGACGGAGATCATCCCACTGGGACAGTCGGACTACACGAGCAACGTCGCGTCGGTCTTCTCCCCCAGCCCGCAGGCGGTGTACTTCATCGCCTTCACGGACGAAGGGTTCGTCGTGATGAAGAACTGGCATGACGGGCTCGGGGCGAACCCTGCGTGGGACAAAAAGTGGGTCTTCGCCGAGGGGCTGAAGAGCCAGGTCTTCATCGACCAAATCCACGGGGCCCCGGTGAACGTGGACGTCACTGCAATCCAGGGGACGAACCCGGTTACCGGATTCGGTTCCGTCTACGCGAGCTTCGCGGCGCAGTATAAAGCCCGATTCTTCAACCAGACGCCGGTCCTGTACACGGACAACGCATACGATGCGGCATACGTGATTGCCCTGGCTGCCCAGAAAGCGGGCGCGGTGGACGGGGCGTCCATTAAGAGAGAGATTCACAACATCAACAGCGCAACGGGAACAGTCATCAAACCCGGCGAATGGTCGAAGGCATTAACCGAACTCGCGGCAGGTAGAGCCATCAACTGGGAAGGCGCGGCGGGATCGGAGAATTTCGACGCGAACGGCGACGTGACGGGACCGTACGAGATCTGGGGCGTAAACTCGACGTTCCAACTGTACCGGGTCGCGTTCATCCCGGAGTCGATCATCGGCCAGCCGTCGCCTCCGAGTCCGCGGGCGGTCGAAGCTCCGCTGAACGGATTCCTGATAACGGTTCAGGCCATCGTCTACTCACGGTGGGACTGAACCTTTTTCTCTTTCCCTTCAGCAGGCGCCACGCGCGGGCTCAACCACCGAGGTACAGTCTCGCGACTTGGGGATCGTGGAGAAGCTTCTCTCCCGTTCCCTCAAACCGGTTGCGGCCGGTCTCGAGCACGTACCCTCGATCGGCAATCGCCAGAGCCTTCTTCGCGTTCTGCTCGACCATGACCACGGCGGTCCCCTCTTCATTTATCTCAGCGATTTTTGAGAAGACCATGTCGACCAATTTCGGAGCGAGACCCGCTGATGGTTCGTCGATGAGGAGGACCGCGGGATCCAGCATCATCGACTTCGCCAGCGCGACCATCTGCTGTTCGCCGCCGCTTAGAGCCCCCGCGCGCTCGCGCAGCTTGGGTTGGAGATTCGGGAACATCTCTATGGTCTTGATCGCGCGTTCTCGAATCTCCGTGTCGTGCATCATTCCGGTCCGCGTTCGTGAATCCGAGCCGCGGTTCCACGGGAGCGGAATCGGAGAAATCCTCCGGGTGACCGCGCCCATCTCGAGGTTCTCGAGCACCGTAAGCGTCGGGAACGTGTTGTTCATCTGCGGAACGTAGGCCAAGCCGAGCAGGACAAGCTCGCGAGGGGCGAATCCCGTGATGTCGGCCTCTCGAAACAGTACTTGCCCACCGGTCGGACGGATGAGCCCGAAGATCGTCTTGACGAGGGTTGATTTTCCCGCCCCGTTGGGTCCGATGACCGCGACCATCTCGTCGTCGTCGAGGTCTATTGAAACCCCGTGAAGGATCTCCATCTCGCCATATCCGGATTTGATGTCGTGCGCTTGGAGGATCATCGCTACCCCCCGAGGTACGATTCGATTACGACCGGATCCGCCTTCACTGCCGCGGGAGTTCCCTCGGCAATTTTCCGTCCCTGGTGCATGACAATTACCCGATCGCATCGGTTCATTACGACGTTCATGTCGTGCTCGATGAGAAAGAAAGTCTTGCCATCGGCACGAAGCTTCGCGATTAGGTCCATGAGGCTGCCTGCCAATGTCGGGTTCACGCCCGCGACCGGCTCGTCCAGGAGCACGAGCGTCGGATCGGCCATGAGCGCCCTTGCGAGTTCGAGAAGTTTTTTCTGTCCTCCCGAAAGGCTCTTCGCATGTTCGTGTGCGAGCCCGTCAAGTTGGGTAAGCGCCAAGACTTCGCGTGCCCGCGCGCGCCAGCGCTTCTCGTCCTTCCGCACCAGGCGCGGGCGCACGAAGAGATTGATCAGGTGCTCTCCAGAATTCGCCTTCGCGGCAAGGACGAGGTTCTCGAGCACCGTGAGATTTTTCAGCTCATGGGGGATCTGCCACGTCTTGATGAGCCCGAGGCGGACGAGTTCGTACGGGGGCAGTCCGTCGACTCGCACATTGTTGAACCAGATCTCACCCCCGTCGGGTCGATAGAGCCCGGCGAGGATGTTGAAGAAGGTCGACTTGCCCGCCCCGTTGGGCCCGATGAGGGCCGTAATCGACCGAGGCGACACGGAGAGCGTGCAGCCGTCCACCGCGCGGATGCCGCCGAACGCCTTCTGGACATCCTTCGCCGCTAGGATCATCGGCTCTCCGGCCACGCTGCGACTCACCTCAAGGCTCGCTTCTTCTCCCGCAGGATCCCTTCCGGCCGGAAGAGCACAAGGAGGATTAGCAGGACGCCGATGATCATGAACCGGATGTAGAAAATCGTGTCTCTCAACGCGACGGGCACGAAATCTTTCAGCTGCACGGAGGCCCATTCCATCCCGTAGACGAGGAAAGCCCCAAGGATCGCGCCTCGGTTGTTTCCGGATCCGCCGACGATGACCATCACCCATACCGAGAAGGTGATGCCGGGGGCAAAGCTGCCTGTCGGTTCGATATAGGCGAGGGTCACCGCCGACAGCGCGCCCGCGAGGCCCATCAAGGCGCCGCCGAGGGCAAAAGCCTGGAGCTTGTAGCCGAACGTGTTCTTGCCGAGGGCCATCGTGGCCTCTTCATCCTCCCTCGTGGCACGGAGCACACGCCCCCAGGGCGATTCGGACATGAATTGGAGCACGACGAGGAGGACCAGGAGGATGGCGCCCCCGATGGCGACCAGCGACATGATGGTCAGGAACAAATCCGGAGGATTGAACACAATCGGCCGCGGGATGAAGGATATTCCGATGGCACCGCCCGTGAATGATTCTAGATTTATCGTCAAATTACGCAAGATCTCCGCGAACGCGATCGTCGCGATCGCTAGGTAGTCTGCCCGGAGGCGGAGTGCAGGGATCGCGATCAGGGCGGCGGTCGCCCCGGACGCGAGCATCGCGAGGATAGCTGCCACGACGAAAGGGAGTTGGAACCCGCCCCAGTGTCCCGGGACGATGACGACATCGCCGATCTTTATCGGTGCCTGTGGGGCCGTCAGGGCGATTGCGGCAACATACGCTCCGATGAGGTAGAAGCCAGCGATTCCGGCGTTGAACAGACCGGTATAGCCCCACTGAATGTTGAAACCAAGGGCTAGGATTGCAAAGATGATTGCTATTGCGGCGTAGAATCCAAAGTTAGTGAGCAGTCCCGTGTCGATTGCCATCCGTCATCCACCCCGCCCATTCACTCCGACTTTCTGTACGGAGGGTTCGCGCGCCAATGCGCGGGAGAGTTTCTCGACGAAGAAGACCCGGGGTGCAAACGCGGGCTGTCGACCGGCGATCCCCCAGGGACGCACGAGGAGCACAGCGATCATGATCAGAAAGGGGACTGCAACCTTGTAAGCAGTCGCGTGCTCGAGGCCAAGCACGCTTGGCCGGCCGAGCCAATCCAAGAGAGGCACGGACATTTCTTGGGACAGCCCAACGACCAAACCCCCGACCATTGCTCCATAGGGGGAACCAATTCCACCGACGATTACGGCGGCGAAGATGAGGAGCAAGATTTCGAACCCCATAGTCGGGCTGATCACCGCGTTCAGGCCGAGGAGGACACCGGCAGTCGAGGCGAACGAGCAGCTCACCGCCCACGCGGCGTATCTGACTTGTTTCGTGTTGATGCCTGTCGCCTTAGCCAGCTCCAAGTTGTCCGCGGTTGCACGCATGGACTTTCCGAGGTTCGTATACTTCAACAGGACGTGGGTCGACACGACGAAGGCGATCCCAACGGATAGCGTCGCGATATGCCGAGTGGGATGGAGGCCGAGTCCGGGCACAATCGGGATGTCTTGAATCCCGGGTACGGCGAAGCTCCATTGCCGCGTTGTCGCGATTGCCCGGATTCCGTTCTGGATGATTAAGCCGACCCCCACCGAGGCGACGAGGGGCGCGACAGGACCTCGGCCTTCGAGGCGGGAGAAGATCAACACCTCCAGGAAGATGCCGACAAACGCCAGGGCGATGAACGAGGCGATCGCGCCCCAGACTAACGCAAGGCCACCGAGCACGTTTACGATCAGGGCGCTGTACGCGCCGAGCGTGATGAGATCACCATAGGCGAAATTCGCGAAGCCGCGGATGCCATAGACCAGTGTCAGTCCCATCGCGGCGACGATCACGATGCTGGCCACGGCGAAACCCGTTAACACGTACACAAGAATCCCGGCGCCGAAGGAGGCGGCTAGGGCTGCGCACAGCGAAACGAAGAGGACCGTGGCGACGAGAGCACGCAGTATCTGGCGCCGCACTCTTGGGGTTGGACGGAGCGCCTCCCAACGAAGTCTTGACCGCCGAGCAACGGTTGATTCCGTACCGGAAGCACCGGCCATGGCCCAATCCGGTGTTGAGGAACGTCACAGCGCACATTAACCTTAGCTTCGGGGACGGGCAAAGGCTTAGCTTGGGACCACTATTGTAATCCCGTGCGCGTCGACCGCGTCGTCCTGCTCGCGCCGTCTGGGGCGAAGCACCTCGTCGAATTGGATCGCGAGACACTCAACATCCCGTCGGTCGGAGTCGTGCGAGCCGAGACGCTGCGGGATTCGATTGGTCGGCGTTGGACGATCGGCAGCCAGACGTTTCTCGTCTTGACGCCTTCCATTCTCGACCTCGTCGGCTCCGTGCGGCGGGAGGCGCAGATCGTGACGCCGAAGGATGCGCCGGCTCTCGTCTGGAACTGCGACCTGAAGGCCGGCGACGTCGTCCTCGAGGCCGGAGCCGGTTCCGGAGCGTTGACAATCGCCCTCGCCCGCGCGGTCGGTACGAGTGGTCGCGTCATAACCTACGACCTGCGGCCGGACTTCCTGGAGGTGGCTCGTTCCAATGTGGCCAAGGCGGGTCTCAGCGATCAGGTCGAGTTCAAGCTCGGGGACGTCCGGGCGCCCATTGCGGAAGGTGACGCGGATGCATTCGTGCTCGATATCCCCGACCCGTGGGAGGCGCTGGAGACGGTGTCGAGCGCTTTGCGGCCGTGTGGTCACTTCGCGTCATACTCGCCCAACATGGAGCAGGTGAGTCGCACGTTGCACGCTCTCCGGAAGCGCCCGTTCGTCGAGCCCAGGACCATCGAAATCATCGAACGCGAAATTGTCGCGGGGGAGGCTGGGACCCACCCGTCCTTCGCACCGCTCGGACACACGGGCTATCTGTCGTTCGCGCGGAAAGTGCTCGACACCTTCTAATATCGGGGGTCGTGTGGCCGCCGGGCCATGGCCTACGATCTCACGACGTTCATCATCACGACGTTCGTCGCCATCTTCGCAATCGTCAATCCGATCGGGGCGATGACGTTCTTCGTCGTCCTAACGCGGGCCTATCCGAAGGCGATGAAGACGCGGGTGATCCAGAAGGCGGTCCTCGCGGCCACGATCGCGCTCCTCGTCTTCGCGCTCGTCGGGAACTACATCTTCCTCCTGTTCGGCACATCGATCCCGGCGTTCCGGGTCGCGGGCGGGATCCTCCTATTCTCGATCGCGTTCTCGATGATGCAGGGCGAGCGGTCGCGCACCCAACTAACGCCCCAGGACCGCCA